>CAZFRK010000422.1:0-2157 GCA_964521375.1 uncultured Rhodobacterales bacterium | reverse complement strand
GCCCGGCACCGTCCGGTGCCGACGCCCCTTTTCCTTCCGTCCGGCCCGACCGGACCCAGTCTTTCAGTGGAGTCAGAGATGGCGACTGCCCAGGCCACCGCCGCCACCACGCCCCCGCCCGCGGTCCAGACCGCCGACACGGTCCTGTCGGTCAACAACATCGAAGTGATCTACGATCACGTCGTCCTGGTGCTGAAGGGCGTGTCGCTGAGCGTGCCGCGCGGCGGTATCGTCGCTCTTCTGGGCGCCAACGGCGCCGGTAAGACGACCACCCTGAAGGCGATTTCCAACCTGCTGCATTCCGAGCGCGGGGAAGTCACCAAGGGCAGCATCGAATACGAAGGTGACCAGATTCAGTCCCTGTCCGCCGACGCCCTGGTCAAGAAGGGCGTCATCCAGGTGATGGAAGGCCGTCACTGCTTCGAGCATTTGACGGTCGAGGAAAACCTTCTGACCGGCGCCTATACGCGCAAGGCATCGTCGTCGGACATCCGCAAGGATCTGGAACTGGTCTACGAGTACTTCCCGCGCCTGCGCGAACGCCGGACCAGTCAGGCGGGCTACACCTCCGGCGGCGAACAGCAGATGGTCGCCATCGGGCGCGCCCTGATGAGCCGCCCCAAGGTCATCCTGCTCGACGAGCCGTCCATGGGACTCGCCCCGCAGCTGGTGGAGGAGATCTTCGAGATCGTCCGCGCCCTGAACGAAAAGGAAGGCGTGTCCTTCCTGCTGGCCGAGCAGAACACCATGGTGGCGCTCCGCTACGCCACCTTCGGCTACATCCTGGAAAACGGCCGCGTGGTGATGGAAGGCGAAGCCCAGCGTCTGCGCGAAAACGACGACGTGAAGGAATTCTACCTCGGGGTCTCCACGGAAGGCCGCAAGAGCTTCCGCGACGTCAAGCACTACCGCCGTCGCAAGCGTTGGCTCTAGGCGCCATCCCCGGTCGCTCGACCGTCCTGCCCGGGCTTGTCCCGGGCACCTCGACGCCGGGGGCGCGGACGACCGGACCCCCGGGCCACGCCCGGGGGTGACGTGTTTCTGGGGCCGCGCTACCCTGACCCGAGTTATTCGCCCGCCGCCCACCGCCCGCCGCCAAGACTCCATCCGCCCAAGGAGAGACCGACCATGCAGCGTGACGACGCCCATTTCGATGATCTGGAAACCCGCGATCCCGCCGTGCGGGAGCAGGAACTCTTCGCCGCGCTGCCCGGCCTGATCGCCCACGCCAAGAAGGACACCGATTTCTTCGCCGCCGTCCTGGCCGATGTCGATCCCGACAGCGTCACCGATCGCGCCGCCCTGGCCAAGCTGCCGGTGACGCGCAAGAGCGACCTCAAGAAGGTGCAGGAAGAAAAGCCGCCCTTCGGCGGTCTGGTGGCGCGCGACCGTCATATCGACCGCATCTTCCAGTCGCCCGGACCGATCCAGGAGCCGCAGGGCCAGACCCTGAACTACTGGCGGGCGGCCCGCGCCCTGCATGCCGCGGGCTTCCGCAAGGGTGAATTGGTTCACAACTCCTTCTCCTACCACCTGACGCCCGGTGGTTGGATCCTGGACGACGGCGCTCGGGCGCTCGGCTGCACGGTCTTTCCCGCCGGGGTCGGCCAGACCGAAATCCAGGCCCGTGCCGTGGCCGCCATGAAGACACAGGCCTACTGCGGTACGCCCTCCTTCCTGCGGGTGCTGCTGGAAAAGTGCGACGAGCTGGGGCTGGACCATTCGTCCCTGACCAAGGCGTTGGTCTCCGGCGAGGCTCTGCCGCCGTCCCTGCGCGAGCTTCTGAAGGGCATGGGCGTCAATGTCATGCAGGCCTACGCCACCGCCGACCTGGGCGTCATCGCCTATGAGACCCCGGCCATGGAAGGGCTGGTGGTGGATGAGGGCGTGATCGTCGAGATCGTTCGCCCCGGTACCGGAGACCCGGTCCCCGAGGGCGAGGTGGGCGAGGTCGTGGTGACTTGCTTCACCCCGGAATACCCCCTCATCCGCTTCGCCACCGGCGACATGAGCGCCGTCCTGCCGGGCGCCAGCCCCTGTGGGCGGACCAACATGCGCATCAAGGGGTGGATGGGGCGCGCCGACCAGACCACCAAGGTGAAGGGCATGTTCGTCCATCCCGAACAGGTGGCCGAGATCGTCAAGCGCCACCCGGAG
>CAZFRK010000421.1:0-2181 GCA_964521375.1 uncultured Rhodobacterales bacterium | reverse complement strand
GGACGACGGCCCGCTGACGCGGCGGGTCCTGACGGGGCTGGAGACGACGGGGTATTTCGCCCTCGACCATCACGCCGGATCGCTGGCCGAGATGGAGGCCCTGTTGCGGGCCGGGGGCGTGCAGTTCGCCATCGAGGTGCCCGCCGGCTTCGAGCGCGCCCTGAGACGGGGCGAGACGGCGGAAGTCCTGGTCATCGCCGACGCCACCGACCCGGTGGCGGCGGGCGGCGCGACGGCGGCCCTGGCCGGACTGGCGCGAGAGGTCCTGCGTTACGACCTGCCGGGGGCGATGGCCGGAACGCCCGTCGGGCCGTCGCTCTCCTTCGTCGTCCACCGACGCTACAATCCGGCGGGGGAGACGGCGCTGAACATCGTGCCGGGGCTGTTGGGGGTCATCCTGACCCTGACCATGATGCTCTTCACGGCCTTGGCGGTGACGCGCGAGATCGAGCGCGGAACCATGGAGAGCCTGCTCGCCATGCCCATTCGCCCGGTGGAGATCATGCTCGGCAAGATCCTGCCCTTCGTGATGCTGGGCGGCCTGCAAATGGTCTTCATCCTGGCGGGCGCCAAGATCCTCTTCGCCGTGCCGGTGGAAAACGGCCTGGCGACCCTTGTCCCGCTGACGGTCCTGTTCATCGTCGCCAACCTGTCGATCGGCTACACCTTCTCCACCATCGCCCGCAATCAGTTGCAGGCGGTGCAGATGGCCTTCCTGTTCTTCATGCCCAACATCTTGCTGTCGGGCTTCATGTTCCCCTTCCGGGGCATGCCCGGCTGGGCGCAGGCCATCGGCGAGGTCCTGCCACTGACCCATTTCCTGCGCATCGTGCGCGGTCTGCTGTTGAAAGGCGCCACCCTTGACGACCTGTGGCTGGAGGTCGCGGCCATGGGGGCCTTTACCCTGGGCGCCATGCTGGTCGCCCTGGCGCGCTTCCGTCAGACCCTGGACTGAGACGCTTGTTACCGCGACTTGCCGTCGGTCATGCCGCCGCCGAGCAGGTCCCGCATGGCGTCCGACAGGCGGTCGCCGCTGGTCATCCCGCGCCCGACCAAGTCGCCGTCCAGGCCCTGGGGCATCAGCCCGGGGGTCAGGAAGCGCCCGGCGACGAAGCCGCTCTGGCCGTCCGCCGTCAGCACCCGCACCCAGCCCGTCTTGGGCGCGTTCTCGGTGACCAGGACGACGCTGCCGCCTTCCAGTTCGGCCAACGCCTTGGCGTCGTCGTCGGGGGCCTCGCGCAGGGCCAGCAGCGGCAGGGTCACCTCGTAGACCTGTCCGGTGCGCAGGAGCAGGGGGCGTTGCAGTCCGGCGATGGGCGGCGCGGGTGGGCGGGGCCGCTCCCGGACGCCCCATAGGTTGACCTCGGTCCAGGTGCCGAGCGCCGCCAGCAGGACCACGGCGACGGTGGCCGGGGGACCCAGTTGCGCGGTGCGCAGCCAGCTTCCGCCGACCCAGCGGTTCTTCAGGGTGCGCGCCGGGCGCAGGTCGCGCGACGCCTCCAGCAGGGCGTCGGCCAGCCGTCGCTCGTCGTCGGACCCGGCGTAGGCGCGGGCCTGAAGGGCCACGCCGCGCGCCAGTTCCCGATCCTGGCGGGCCAGGAAGGCCCGGGTCTGGCGGATCAGCAGGCGGAAGTTCTTGTCGCGCGGGAAGTCGCCGCCGCGTAAGGACGTCAGCAGGGCGGAAACCGTGTGAACCGGCCCGAAGGGCAGCGACCACCAGCCGAACACCCAGGTCTGCAAGGCCGCGGCCAGGGCCGCCCCGTCGGCGCAGCGGCGGCAGTAGATACCCTCGACGGTGCCCCGTACCGAGGTCCAGATCTTGCCCTGGACGGTCGGGAAGACCACGTAGCGCGGCTGGGCGGGGGTGCGTCCGCAGGCGCGGCAGACGGCGGGCGGCTCGATGATCGGTGACGCCGCCGAGGCGCCGCCGGTGCGCGCGTAGGCCTGGGCGGCGTCCGCCGGATCGCCGGACCGCTGGCGGCGGGAGGACTTGGGCGCGGGCCTGTCTCGGCCATAGGTTTCGCGGCGCGCCGGGTCGGACAGGACCTGATAGGCCTCCGTCAGAAGGTGGAATTCCTCGCGGGCGCGGGGGCTGGGATTGCGGTCGGGATGCAGTTCCTTGGCCCGGCGGCGGTAGGCCGTCTTGACGGCCGGAAGTCCGGCGCCCGGCGACAGGCCCAG
>CAZFRK010000420.1:0-2192 GCA_964521375.1 uncultured Rhodobacterales bacterium | reverse complement strand
GCCCATCTCCGTCTCCCGCCGCCCCTCGTCCGCGCCGCCGCGCCGACGAAGCGGCGCCGTGACGGGGTGGCTGGCCTGCGGCGGCCTGCTGCTGACGGCCTGCACGCCGTCGCCTTCGTCACCGGATATCGCTCCTGTCGCCGCCCCGGCGGTACCCGCGCTGGTCGCCGTCGCGCCACCGGCCAAACCCGCCCCGCCCCCGCCGCCGGTCCCCCCGGCGCCCCAGGCCAAGCCCACCGCCCCGGTGGGCGGCGACGGCGCCCGCGCGGCGGCCTGGACCCAAACGGCGGGGGCCTCCCGGCCCGCCCTCGACCACGGGAAACATCCCGCCACGGACCCATCGGCCAAGGCCCCGCCCGCCGGGGTGCGCACCGTCGCCCTGCCGCCCGTGCCCCCCGCGCCGCCCGCCGACGCCGAAGCCCTGGCCCGGCTGCTGACCCGCCCCCCCATCGCGCCGCCCGTTCCGGCGTCGATGCTGGTTCCGTCGGGCTCCGGCCCCGCCGACGACCGATGCGCCGAGGCCGCCCGCGCCGCCCGCGAAGCCGTCCTGACGGCCCTGACGGTGCCGCGCGCCGAGCTGACCGGGTCGCATTGGGTCGAACCGATCCTGAAGATCACCGAACTCGCCATGGTGGCCTGCCGAGGCGACGCGGCGACCGACGGCGGCGGCATGGCGAGCGCCGCGCCCCTGCCCGCCGCCACCCAGGCGGCCGGCTACTGGCGGGCCACCGCCTTCCTGCTGCACGGCCAATACGCCCGCGCCGCCGTCCATTACCGGCGCACGGCGGCCATGGACGGCCCCTACGCCTGGCTGGGATACAGCGGCGGGCTGGCGGCGATGCTGGAGGCCTGCGCCAAGTCAGACCGCGAGACCATCGACCTGTGGCGGCTGGCCGGTCTGCTGGAGGCACGCGGCGAACGGGACGAGGCCGCGCGGCTCTACGCCGAGGTGGGCGCGACCGGCTGCGGCCCGCTCAGCCGCATGAGCGCCGCGCGCGGGCGCGTCTTGCGCGGCCAGTTTTAGTTCAAACTCCCTCCTTTGGATGGAATTGCGGCGTCGCTTCGATCCCAAAGTGGGATAGAACGCGCGTTCAGCGTGCGCATTTTGCGACTCCCTCCCTAAGAGTCGCAAAATGCGACACCCATCAGCGCAGGGATGCACGCCGTACAACTATCAATTTTACATAGATTCATACCTTTCTCTTGAGGCGGTCCGCTTTGGCACGCTGGGTGCTGACACCTGGGCATTCCATCAACTCCCGATGTCTGGACCTCGGCCATGCGACTCTCTTCCGTGACCTCCCTTCTCAACGCGCGCCAAAGCGGGGTGTCCGCCCTGGCGGCCCGCCTTCCGTCCGTGGCCCTGGCGAGCCTCGACTCCCTGCCGGTCGCCGTCATGCTCCTGGACGTGGAGACCTTCCGGATCTCCTTCGCCAACAAGGCCAGCCGCGCCATGCTGAAGGCCATCGCCCACCTGCTTCCGGTTCCGCCGGACGCCGTCATCGGCCAGAGCGTCGACATCTTCCACAAGGTTCCCGACCATCAGCGCAAGCTTCTGGCCGACCCCGCCAATCTGCCTCACAAGACGATCATCGCGCTGGGCGACGAACGGCTGGACATGGAGATCACGCCGATCATCGAGGCCGACGGCACCTATTCCACGGCCTGCCTGACGTGGTCCCTGGCGACGGAGCGCCTACGCGACGAGGCGGAAAGCCATTGCCGCCTCCAGATGCTCGACGGCATTCCGGTCAATGTCCTCTACTGCGACCCGACGGGCATCATCACCTACGCCAACCAGGTGGCCCTGAAGACCCTCCGGGAGATCGAATACACCCTACCGTGCAAGGCCGAGGAGGTCGTCGGGCAGTCGTTCGACATCTTCCACAAGCGGCCCGAGCGCACCCGGGGCATCGTTTCCACGACGACGCGGGACAGCCACCACGCGGTGGTCCGCCTGGGGCCGGAAATCCTGGACCTGACCATCAGCCCGGTGCGCGGCAAGGACGGCGCCGTCATCGGCACCCTGCTGACCTGGGCGGTGGTGACCGAACAGGCGAAGATGGCCGGAACCATCAACGACCTGTCCAATCGCCTGAACGCCCTGGGCGACAGCCTTCAGGGACAGGCCGCGACCGGCGCCGCCGCCGCCGAGGAAACCTCGGCCCAGTCGCAGAGCCTGCAGGCGGCCA
>CAZFRK010000419.1:0-2212 GCA_964521375.1 uncultured Rhodobacterales bacterium | reverse complement strand
GGTTGCGGCGATGTTCCTCGCCCAAGGGGAACCATTTGGCGCCGTCCGCCGAGGCGACCGTGCGACTGGAGGAGGCCGCCGCGTCGTCGTCGGCCCGTGCGGCATCCGTCGCCGCCTGGGCGGTCATCGGCGCGGCGTCCACGGGCGCGCGGGCGGCGGCGGCGGTGACGCCGGTCGCCGCCTCGGCCACGGCAGGGCTGTCGGCGGTGGCGGGCGGCATGGCGTCGTCGCCCGACACCATGGCCACCACATGCTCGTCCATATGCTTGCCGGTCAGGGTCTTGACCGCGTAGTCCAGGCCCGCCGCCGCCAGACCGATGGGGCCACCGAACAAGGCGCCCCCGGCCACGCGGGCGACATCGCCGATCTCGTCGCCGGTGATCTCGCGGTAGATGGTCGAGACGATGGGAATGTGCTGAAGCGGGTTGATGACGTCCAGGAAGTCCCAGAACGAGAGGCTCTCCTCCTCGCTCGTCCGGCTCGCGGGGTCGACCGTCGTCGTCAGCCTGTCGGTGTCGGCGGACCGGGTGCCGCGCACGGCGGCGTCGATGTCCGGCGGCAGGGCGGCCACCTGGCGGTGCGTCGGCTGGCTGATGGTCGATGGATCGATGGTCATGGCGCGGTCCCGAAAATCTCGGTCCCCTCGATGCAGGGACCGTGCCACGACCGAAAGGGCCGCGACCGGGCGGTTTTACGGGCCGCGCCGTCGCCGGGGCGGCAAGTTCTGCCCCCTCGGCCCGGCAAAAAAGGCTATTGGCGGGGTGGCAGGGCGTCGGCGGTCGGGATGTGCTTGAACAGGGCGTCGCCCAGCTCGACGCCGGTCTTCACGTCGTCCAGCACGACGCGGGTCTCCACGCCGTTGGCGTCCAGGACCCGCCATTCCCGCAGGGCGAAGGGGTCGGCCTGGAAGACCAGCGTGAGCTGGCCGCTGGCCGGGTCCTCGGTCATGCGGGCGTCGATCTCGGCCAGCCCGTCGGCGGAGGGACGCACGGCGGTGACGGTGACATCGGGATCGGCGAAGGAGACATCGTCGCGCAGGAGCAGCCCGGCGGGGGTCTCCGACAGGCCGAGGTGCGACACCTGCCGCAGTTCCAGGTCGGCGTAGTTGAGGTAGGACCCGTCGGCGACGATCAGCACGTCGGCGGGCGGATCGTATTCCAGGCGCATGCGGCCCGGTCGGCGGATCATCAGGGTGCCTTGGGCGTAGCCGCCCTGCGACGTCACCTGCTGGAACCGCGCCGTCAGGCTATGGACCCCCGTCAGGGCCTGTTCGGCCTGGTCCAGGACGGCCCGCTGGTCCGCCGTCAGGTCGTCGGGCACGACGGCCCCCGCCGGGGTGGCGGCGGTGGCGAGGCCCAGCGGCAGGGCGATCAGGGTGGCGGCGATCAGGCGTCGGAGCATGGAGGCGTCCTCAACTTAGGTGGAACCGGGGTCAGGGTGGCGGGGAAAAATGGCGGCGCCATGGCGGAAACGCCCGTCGGGGGCCGGGCGTCGCCGATGACCGGTTCCCCGTCCCGTCAGCCGGGAACGCCGGTGGTGGTGCTGTGCTCGAAGTGCAGCGCCTCGTCCGGGTGGACGATGGAAAACGCATGGTGCGCGGCTTGGGCGGCCTCGGCGAAGCCGGTCAGGATCAGCTTGATCTTGCCCGGATAGGCGCAGACGTCGCCGACCGCGTAGAGGCCCGGCTGGTTGGTCGCCGCCGTCGACTGGTCCACCTTGATGGTGGTCTTTTCCATGTCCAACCCCCAGTCGTTGATGGGGCCGAGGTTGGTCGCCAGACCGAAGAAGGGCAGCAGGACGTCGGCGTCCAGGGACCGCGTGGCGCCGTCCAGGTCGGCGACGATGACCGACGACAGCTTGCCGTCGGCGCCGTCCAGTCCGGCCAACTGATAGGGGACGACCAATTCCAGCTTGCCCTCGTCGGCCAGTTCCTTCAGGCGGGCGGCGCTTTCCGGCGCGCAGCGGAACTTGGCGCGGCGGTGGACGATCTTCACCTCGGCCAGCTCGGACAGGCTGATGGCCCAATCGACGGCGGAATCGCCGCCCCCGGCGATGACCACCTTCTTGCCCCGGAAGGCTTCGCGGCTCTTGACGAAATAGAACACCGACCGGCCTTCGTAGTCGCGGATGCCGTCCAGCGGCGGACGGTTGGGGCCGAAGGCGCCGACACCGGCGGCGATGATCACCACGGCGGCGTCGACGCGGGTGCCCT
>CAZFRK010000418.1:0-2213 GCA_964521375.1 uncultured Rhodobacterales bacterium | reverse complement strand
CGCCCGCCGCGACGGCGGGCGTCCCCTCGCTGGCGCCGATCCTGCGCGACGCCGCCCGGATGGTGGACACGCCGCTGTCCGCGTGACCCGCGGCGGGGGCGCCCCCCCGGGCGCCCTTCCCGCGGAATCGCGAACAAAAAAACCGGCCGGAGCATCGTCGCTCCGGCCGGTTCGTCTTGTCGGCGCGTCGGTGACGCGCGGTCCTACTTCAGCGCCGCGCAGAACCGCTGGATGCGGGTGCAGGCTTCGGTCAGGGCCTCGGTCGAGGTGGCGTAGGAGACGCGGAAGTAGGGCGACAGGCCAAAGGCCTCGCCCTGGACAGCGGCGACGCCCTCGGCCTCCAGCAGGGCGGTGACGAAGTCGGTGTCGGTCTCGATCGTCTTGCCGTCGGGCGTGGTCTTGCCCAGCAGCCCGGCGCAAGACGGATAGACGTAGAAGGCGCCCTGCGGGGTGCGGCAGGTCAGGCCCTCGGCCTCGTTCAGCATCTTGACGACCAGGTCGCGGCGTTCCTTGAAGGACACCAGCCAATCCTTGAAGAAGTCCAGGGACCCTTCCATGGCGGCGGCGGCGGCGGCCTGCGAGATGGAGGCCGTGTGGGTCGCGGACTGCGACTGGATCTTGTTCATCGCCTTGATGACGTCGACCGGCCCGGCGCCGTAGCCGACACGCCAGCCGGTCATGGAGTAGGCCTTGGACACGCCGTTCAGCGTCAGGGTGCGGTCGAACAGCTTCGGCTCCACCTGGGCGATGGTGGCGAACTTGAAGTCGTCATAGACGAGGTATTCGTACATGTCGTCGGTCATCACCCAGACGTGGGGATGCTTCAGCAGCACGTCGGCGATGGCCCGCAGGTCGGCCTCGGTGTAGCCCGCGCCGGTGGGGTTGGACGGGCTGTTGAGGATCAGCCACTTGGTCTTCGGCGTGATCGCCTTGTCCAAGTCCTCGGCCTGAAGGACGAAGTTGTTTTCCTCCAGGCAGGGCACGATCACGGGCGTTCCGCCCGCCAGCAGGGTGATGTCGGGATAGCTGACCCAATAGGGCGCCGGGATGACGACCTCGTCGCCGTCTTCCACCGTCGCCATCATGGCGTTGTAGATGACCTGCTTGCCGCCGCAGCCGACGGTGATCTGGTCCACGGCGTAGTCCAGGCCGTTGTCGCGCTTCAGCTTGGCGGCGATGGCCTTGCGCAGACGCAGGGTACCGGCGACGGCGGTGTACTTGGTCTCGCCGTTGGCCATGGCTTCCCGCGCCGCCGCCTTGATGTGCTCGGGAGTGTCGAAGTCCGGCTCTCCGGCGCCCAGGCCGATGACGTCCATGCCGCCGGCTTTCAGCTCGGCGGCTTTCTGGGTCACGGCGATGGTCGGGGACGGCTTGATGGCGGACAAACGCGAAGCGATGATCGACATGGATTCCTCTCGGGAGGCGGTGATCGTCTGGGGGCGAAAAAGCAGGTGCGGAGCCTATCCCCGCCGCGACACGCCCGCAAGGCCCCCTTTCGCGGCGGCGCGTTCGAACGCTCCCGCCCCGGCGCCCGGGAGGGGAACCCGGCGGCGGCGCGCCGACTCGAGGCGCGGGACGCGGGACGCGGGAGGGCGCCGCGCCCGACCCGTGACACTTTCGAACATTGAGTTAGATCAAGGCAGGCGCGGCGGGGCCTCCCTAGACTTGGGACGCTCCCCCAGCCCGCACCGCCACGGAGGCGACTCGCCATGACCACGACCCTGATCGCCGTCGCCATTCGCGACGACGGGACCGTTTCCCCGCATGCCGGACGCGCCCTTCATTGGCGGGTCTATGCCGTTTCCACCCTGACCGACGGCGAGTCCGGTCCGGCCCCGGCCTGGGACGTCCATCTGACCGAGCTGGGATGCCTGCACGAATGGCACGTCCGCCAGGACGGCGCCCGCCACCCCCTGCACGCGGTGGACGTGGCCATCGCCGGGTCGGGCGGCGACGGCGTCCACAAGCGTCTGGCCGAACGCAACACGACCCTGGTGACGACGGCGGAGAGCGACCCCTTCAAGGCGGTCCTGGACTATATGGCGGGCACCCTGGCCCCGGGCCTGCCGCATGAGGAGCGGGAGTGCCTGGGCGACGGCGGCCAGACCCGCCACTGACGTCGCGGGAGCGGGGCTAACCGGCCCGTGTCCGATCCGGTCGTTCGGTCAGGGCGATGACGCGGGCCAGGGAGCGGGCCACGTCGTCGTCGGTGG
>CAZFRK010000417.1:0-2221 GCA_964521375.1 uncultured Rhodobacterales bacterium | reverse complement strand
CTCAGTCCCGCCGTCCTGGGGTCCATGGACCTGAGCCTGCTCGATCCCGATTTCGTCAAGATCCTGTGGACCGCCGACCTGGCCGCGCCCCAGCACCCGCGCAAGGGCGAGGGGTTGGCCGACGTCATCGCCGACCTGGGGTCGGAGCGGGTCATCTTGTCGCGCTGCGATTCGGAAACCGCCGTCACCTGGGGTCGTAACCACGGGATCACGGCGTTCCAGGGGCGCTTCCTGGATGCCATGCTGGGCACCATGACCATGCACACTTGCGCCAAGAAATCGCTTTGCAACCTGCGCCAGTGCATCGACCGCCGGACCTCGGTCCAGGGGCGGCCCCGATCCGACTGTCCCAATCCCCCCCACCTGGACGGCGTCCTGCAGATCGTCGCGCCGGGCCGCAAGGGCTGAGTCCGGCAGAACAGGCCCGAGGAACCGCCATGACCAAGCCCCCGTCCGCCCGCCCCGGCGCCAAGCCGCCCCTCGGCGTCGCCGAACACCCCAAGGGCACCAGCGACGAAAAGCGCCTGCTCCACGACCTCAAGCGGTCGGCGTCCAACACCAAGGGGCGCTGGGCCATCCAGCTCCATCTGTCGAAGTTGCAGCCCAAGTCCCGCCCGGAGCATGCCCTGCGCGGCACCGAGGCCAACTTCAACCTGCTGGTGACGCGCGAAGGCGTGCGGTTCTACTGGCTGCGCAGCAACGACTGCATGGTCTTCTTCAACGCCTCCCTGGCCGACGCCATCCGTTCGGCCCTGGTGAAGGTGCGGTTCCTTTTCGCCGGGGATCCGCTGGTCGACAAGTTCCAGACCGTCGGCCAGGACGCCCAGGACGGCGATCCGCTGGTCACCTGGTACACCCTCGATCAGGACTATGACGCCCTGTTGCAGGAGGCGCAGTCGCGCGTCGCCGAGCACAAGGCGCCGGGCACCAGCCGCCCGCGCCGCCAGAGGGCGGCGCCCGGCGCCACCTCGGAACGGCGGGTCGGGGCGCCCCTGACGGCGCCGGTGCTGGCGCGCGTCGAGACGGCGTTGGCCAGCGCCGACCTGTCCAGCCACATCCGGCGCCAGCCGATTTGCGCCCTGGTCGGCAAGGCCAGCCCCGATCCCGTCTTCACCGAGGTGTTCGTCTCCATCGGCGACCTGCGGGCCGCCCTGATCCCGCATGTGGAGCTGGCGTCCAACCCCTGGCTGTTTCAGCACATGACCCAGACGCTGGACCGCCGCGTCCTGGCCATGTTGACGCGGCGCGACGACCGGACCCTGTCGGAAGGCTTCTCCATCAACCTCAACGTCCGCACCATCCTGTCGGATGACTTCCTGCGCTTCGACGATTCCCTCAGTCCCGGCAGCCACGGGACGGTGGTCCTGGAACTGCGGTCGGAAGACATCTTCGCCGACCTCAACGCCTTCTTCTTCGCCCGCGATTTCGTCCGTCAGCGCGGCTACCGCGTCTGCATCGACGGCCTGACGTGGCGCACCCTGCCCTTCATCGACGCGACGCGGCTGGGGGTCGATCTGGTCAAGCTGGCGTGGTCCGACGACCTGCCGAGGGTCCTGGAGCGCGAGGAGGGCGCCTTGGTCCGCGCCGCCATCGAGAGCGGTGCCCATGGGCGGGCCATCCTGGCCCGCTGCGACGACGAAAAGGCCATCGAGTTCGGCCAGGAGGTGGGCATTACCTTGTTCCAGGGCCGCTACCTGGACGGCATCATGAAGCCGATCAAGTATTAAGCCTTCGGCTTTCCGCCCGTCGCCGAGCCCCTGCCGCTACCCCTGCATCGCCTTCAGGAAGCTGTCCACCTGGGCGTCCAGGCCGGTGGCCTGATGGGAGAGACGCTCCGCCGAGGCGCGCACCAGGTCGGCGGCGGTGTTGGCGTCGCCGGTGGCGCGGGCGAAGGCGGTGACGTTGTCCCCGGCGGATCGCGTTTCGCGCCCGGCGTCGGCGACCACGCGGGTGATGTCGCGGGTGAAGCTGCTTTGCTGGGTCACGGCCCCGGAAATGGAGGTCGTGATGGTCTCCATGCGGCGGATGGTGCCGACGATGCCGTCGATGGCCTTGGCCGCGCCGCCGGTCGCGGCGCGGACCTCGGCGATGGTGTCGGAGATGTCGCCGGTCGCCCGGGCCGTCTGACCGGCCAGGGTCTTGACCTCTCCGGCGACGACGGCGAAACCCTTTCCGGCGTCTCCGGCGCGCGCCGCCTCGATGGTGGCGTTGAGCGCCAGCA
>CAZFRK010000416.1:0-2225 GCA_964521375.1 uncultured Rhodobacterales bacterium | reverse complement strand
TACTATGACAATGCCGGTCGTCTTGTCCGCGAGACCCTGGAGGGCAAAACCGTGGCTGAATACCGTTACGGCTATCTGGACAAGGTGGTGGAAGTCACCCGCAACGGCGAACGGGCAGAATTCTTCTACGACGGTCAGGGGATGCTGGCCGGGAAACGGGTAAACGGTGAGTACGAAGCCTGGACCTGGGACGGATTGGCGCTGATCGCCCGCGGGGACGAGCGCTATGTCAACGAAGGCCACATCTCCGGGGGAGTCCCCGTCCTGAGCCGTAGCCGGGAAGGCGTGCGCTACCATCAGACCGATATCCTGGGGACCACCCTGGCCACCTACACGGTGGACGGCGAAATGGAGTCCGTCCTCGCCAGCGCCTTCGGCGCCGAAATGGGTGCGGGCAGTCTGAGCGGCACCCGCCGCTTCACCGGTAAGCCCTACGACCGTCACCTCGGCGCCCACGTGTTCCCCTACCGCAATTACGACGCCACCGTCGCCCGCTGGCGCTCATCAGATCCCGCCGGGTTCCCGGATGGTCCAAATGGACATTTTTATGCCCCGGTGCCAACGATGGGGCTGGATCCTTGGGGGCTCGAGTTTGTTTTTGATTCAAGTGTATCTCCAACTGTGAAGAATGCATTTGAGGTGATCCGAAATTCAACCTATGGACAAGATAGTAGCAGCAGCTTCTACTACTTGGATAAAAACGGAACGCATAACGTTGTTGAGACAACTGGAAATAACGGGTATGATAGAGAGACTGGCACTATATATATAAATCCTTCTAAGGTTGAATTTATAACTATACATGAAGTTGGTGAAGCACCAAGTCAGACTGTAGCGTCATTGCAATCAATTATTGTGCACGAGGCAGACCATCGCTACAACCACGATAAGTTTCCTAATGACTATAATCAGTGGGCAGAAGATTCTGACGACGCTAAATATGGGAAAAGCATATTGGAAGATAAAGCTATAGACGAAGCTAATCGTTATAGATTGGCGGCGGATGAGGATTTGAGAGTATGGTACTATAATCTTGAGCACTACCTAAATAATTTAATTGAGAAATAGGATGAAATCACTTATTAATCTATTTATTACTCTCTTGGCTTTTACCGCATGGTCGGCACATGCTGATCAAAGTTCCGCGCGGGGCTTCATTGAAGGGATCAATGGATTTCCCAGTAAGGAGTTGAGGGGGTCCGTACTAAAGGCCTTATCTGTTTGGGACCTTGCCTACAGTTCAAAGGCGGAAGTTGTCGATTTTAAGCAAATTAAAAGCCGATATTTAAGCGATGGTTTGGATTTCGTTTTGATCGAGGCGTTTGACGACTACGGCAATCAGTACTCCGCCAGGATCTACAGCAGAGACTCAGTAGTGATCTATGACTCAAATGGTCTTAGAGTAGAAACGTACGATTCACAGCTGTTTGAGTATTTGCATGGATCGCTTTCCCTGATTTGCCATGGAAGTGATGGGTATATCAGTCCTGAAATGCATGTGGTGCCCCTTTCGTTTGCCGTTTGTACTGTGGCCAGTCAGGGTGGTGTTGAGCGGGCCCTCTTTCTTGAGGCGTGGTTTTCTATCCCACGCAATGATGATGAGAGGGAGCTTGTTCGAGCAGCTCCGCTGGATAGGAGACTCAGTATTATGAAGGCAATGTCATTGATTTTCCTGGCGGTGACTTATAGCGAAATGGGAGACGATTTCCTCGCGCGGGCTGTGTTTAGACCTGACTCGAATGCTTTGGCGCGGCACTTGGTGGGTGGCATGGAGCTTACCCTTATTGGATTAATTAAGAATAAGTATGGAGAGCGTTACTCTAAAGTTTTGCTAGATCTGATTAAAGACGATGATGACTAACCTCATGCGGTCTGTTTATTTGGAGGCCTGCCTGATGTTGTTGTTGCGAGCCGAATTAACGCCGACCATTTTTGCCAAATTTAGCACATAAGATTTTTTGCAAAATCCCGGTTTATTGAGAACAAAAGAAGCTGGTGCGGTCATAAGGTTTTGTGGGGTTATGATGGTGCCGGCCGGAGAGCCGGTTTTACGGGGGGGGATGAAAAAGCCCAACGCCTGTTGGCGATGGGCTTTTTTTTGAGGTTACAGGAGTGTGAGTTGGCGGTTGTTTTCGGTGATACTTTTACGACGGCGCTGGCGTTTTAGGGGAAGCACTCAACTTGGACATCTGTTTAGCGTGGCATTATTGTGCTAAACTTCCGGG
>CAZFRK010000415.1:0-2245 GCA_964521375.1 uncultured Rhodobacterales bacterium | reverse complement strand
CGCCCTCGCGGCGCGGGGGGCCGAGGTCCTCTTGCACTGCCAACGCCCGCTGCTGCCCCTGGTCGCCGCCGCGCCGGGCGTCGCCGAGGCCCTGCCCCTGGACCAGCCGCCGCCACCCGCCGACCTGCAATGCCCCCTCATGAGCCTGCCGCGCCGCCTGGGCGTCGGCGACCGGATCGCGGTGTCGGGCGCGCCCTACCTGGGGGTTCCACCGACGGCCCCCGCGCCGCCCCTGCCCGACCGCCCACCCGGCGGACGCCTGATCGGTCTGGTGTGGCGCGGCAATCCGGCGTTCCCCGACGACGCCGTGCGGTCCTTGCCGGCGCGCCTCCTCGCCCCCCTGGCGGATCACCCGGCGACACGGTGGGTGTGCCTTCAGGTTCCGGAGCGGACCGCCGACAGCCCGCTGGACGTCGACGCGCCCGCCTTCGCCGCCGACCTGGCGCCGTGGCTGACCGATTTCGGGCGCACGGCGGCGGCCCTGGCGGCGCTCGATCTGGTGATCTCGGTGGATACCGCGACGCTCAATCTGGCCGGAGCCCTGGGCGTTCCGGCCTGGGGCCTGATCCCCAAGGGATCCGATTGGCGCTGGGGACCGACCGCCGCCACCACGCCGTGGTACGACTCCGTGCGCCTGTTCCGCCAGACCAAGCGGGGGGATTGGACACCCGTCGTCGCCGCCCTGCGCGACGCCCTGGATGCCCTCAGCCCCGATCCGTGATCGGGCGCGCCGGAACGCCGACGACCGTTTCCCCCGGCGCCACGTCGGCGACCACCACCGCCCCGGCGCCGACCTTGGCGCCTTCGCCGACGCGCACGTTCTGGCGAATGACGGCCCCGGCGCCGATGTAGGCATATTTTTCCAGCACCACGGCGCCGAGCAGGAAGGCCCCCGGCCCGACGGTGCAGAAGTCCGAGACCTGGACCTCGTGATGGAGGACGGCGCGGATGTTGACGTTGCAGCCGCGACCGATGGACACCCGCGGCATCACCAGGACCTCGCGCTGGATCATCGACCCGGTCCCGACGCTGGACCAGGGGGAGACGTGGGCGAAGGGCGAGATCAGAGTGGTGACGGTCTCCGGCCCGTAGTGGGCGAACAACCGCTCCCGCAACGGCGGCGGATCGATCAGGACGGCGACCCGCAGGTCGGGCCGGGCCGCCTTGACCCGCGGCCAATCGGCGTCGGTCCCCAGGATGGGAAAGGGACCGGGGTCCTTGACCTGCTTCAGGTCGAAGAACCCGGCGATCTCGAAGGCGCCGATGGACTCCACCAGATCGACCACGTCCCATTCGATCGGCGCCAGGGCCAGAGGCTGTGTCACGCGGGTCTCCCCCTATGGGCCGGCCCCCGGGCCGGGCAAGAAATCCTTAACCGCCGGGACCTAAAGTTCAGCGTCCCTCGAAAACCGGCGGAGCCTCCGATGCGCGACCTCTCCATCCTGATGATGACCATGAACCGGGCGGAGTTCGTCAATCGGGCCTTGCACTTCTACTGCGCCTCCGGGTTCGACGGCCAGATCATCATCGGCGATTCCAGCGTCTCGCCCCACCACGAGGCCATGCTGGACATCGTCGCCCACTTCTCCGGGCGGCTCAATATCGTCTACGACCATATGCCCCGGAAAGACTATCCGCGCATGTCGCTGGTGCTCGACCGCATGATCGAGCTGCTCGACACGCCCTACGTGGTGCTTGCCCCCGACGACGACCTGCAATCCACCGGCGCCATGCGCGCCGCGCTCAAGCTCCTGCGCGCCGATGACGCCTACGCCGCCGCCATGGGCCAACGCATCAACGTCCGCCTCGGTCGCATGATCCCCTCCGCCCCCCTGCGCGAGGCGGCGCTGTCCGCCTACCCCGATTTCGACCTGCCCCAGGCCGCCGACCGGGCCGAGCTTTACGCCCACAGCGGCGGGGCGACGCTTTACGCGGTCATGCGCAGCTCGGTGCTGCGGGCCGTCTATTCGCACGCCACGGACAAGACCCTGGCCTATTGGGCGGAAGAGTTCCTACCCTGCTGCCGGGTGGTCATCGCCGGTCGCCTCAAGTCCCTGCCGCTGATCGGGCCGATCGCCCAGATGGACGGCTCGGGGGGCATTTGGCGCCGCAACTCCCCCTTCGCGCTGATCACCGATCCCGAATGGCCGGCGTTCTACCGGGCCATGCGCGACATCCTGGCCGAAGACCGGATGGCCGCCGACGGCCTGCCGCGCGAGGACGCCGACCGGCGCGCCGAAGCCGC
>CAZFRK010000414.1:0-2276 GCA_964521375.1 uncultured Rhodobacterales bacterium | reverse complement strand
AAAGCAGCACGAAGCCGTCGCCCAGCCGGTTGAGCAGCCAGTCCGGCCCGGTGGGACCGGAGATCGGCGCGTCGGCGCAAGGGGTTCCCGGCGCCATGCGACCCAGGAAGCTGTCGCCGTCCGGCGTGTTGAGCGGCGAATGGGCGTAGGGGGTCGGCATCGACAGGCGCCCGGAATTAACCAGCGTCCGGGCGAAGGGATGCTGGCGCGCAAGATCCAGGGTGGCGTCCCGGAACGCCTTGGAGATCGGGCTTTTCGGGGTGATGAAGTCGGTCGAGCGGGTCGAGTTCATCAGGTTGTCGTCGGCGGCGAAGACGCGCTCGTCATTGTAGCTGTCGAGCAGGCTGTCCGGCGCCTTGCCGTCCATCACCAGCTTCAGCTTCCAGGCCAGATTGTCGACGTCCTGGACGCCGGTATTGGCGCCGCGCGCCCCGAAGGGGCTGACCTGATGGGCGGCGTCTCCGGCGAAGAACAGGCGTCCGAAGCGGAAGCTGTCCATGCGGCGACAGGCGAACTGATAGACGCTGACCCACTCCAGCTCGAATTCGGTGTCCTCGCCGAGCATCTGCTTGAGCAGGGGCAGGACGTTCTCGGGCTTCTTCGCCTCGTCGGGGTCGGCGTCCCATCCGAGCTGGAAGTCGATGCGCCAGACGTCGTCGGACTGCTTGTGCAGAAGGACCGACTGGTCGCGATGGAACGGCGGGTTGAACCAGAACCAGCGTTCGGTCGGGAAATCGGCCTTCATGACCACGTCGGCGATCAGGAATCGGTCCTGGAAGAACTGGCCCTTGAAGTCGGCGCCGATCATCTCGCGTACGTCGGACTTGGCTCCGTCGCAGGCGATGGCCCAGTCGGCGATCAGCTCATAGATGCCATCAGGCGTGTCGATGGCGAGCTTCACGCCGTCGGCCTGGTTGTCGACCTTGATGACCTTGTTCTTCCAGCGGATGTCGATCAGGTCGCCGAACCGCTCCGCCCGCTCCAGAAGGTACTCTTCCAGGTAGTACTGCTGGAGATTGATGAAGGCCGGCATCTTGTGGTCTTCCTCGGGCAGCAGGTCGAACTGATAGACCTGCTCGGTATCGCGGAAGACCTTGCCGATTTTCCAGCTCACGCCCTTGTCGACCATGGGGGCGGCGCAGTCCAGGCGGTCCCAGATCTCCAGAGGCCGCTTGGCGTAACAGACCGCCCGCGACCCGATGGAAACGGTGTTGTTGTCGTCCAGGACCACCGCCGGAATGCCGCGGGCCGCCAGATCCAGGGCCATGGTCAGGCCGATGGGACCGGCACCGATGACCACGGCGGGCTTGCGGACCACCTCGCCGGACGACTGCTCCGGCGCCGGTTTGTAGGCGAACTCGGGGTATTCGTAGGTCTTGAGCATGGACGCTTCCTCTCCCTGAAGCCGGTTTGCACGGACGGGCCGACGCCCAGGCATGGGCGGAGCCTCTTTAGTTTCATTTGATACTGTTTCAAATGATACTATCTGCGCGATCAAGGTCGCGCAAGGGCTTATTCCCAGGGAGGATGAGCGAGGTGGAACGCGGGGGCGGACCGAGAAACAGGAAGGCCCCGCCGGGTGTTTCCACCGGGCGGGGCCTGTCAAGACAGGCGGTATCGGGGCGCTGGTCAGCCCTTGCGCAGGTCGACCACGCGCTTGGCCTTGCCCTGGGACCGCTCGATGGACCCGGCGGGCTCCACCTCGATCTTGGTGGAGACGCCGATGAAGGACTTGATGTGATGCTGCAAGTCCCTGGCGGCGGCCTGGGCGGCGGATTCGTCGCGCACGCCTTCCTTCAGTTCGACGCGGACCTGAAGGCTGTCCATGTGGCCGGTGCGGCTGACGATCAGCTGATAGGTCGGGGCCAGGCGATCATCCTTCAGCACCAGTTCCTCGATCTGGGTCGGGAAGACGTTGACGCCGCGGATGATGAGCATGTCGTCCGAGCGGCCGGTGATCTTCTCGATGCGGCGCATGGACCGCGCGGTACCCGGCAGGATGCGGGTCAGGTCGCGGGTGCGGTAGCGGATGACCGGCATGGCCTCCTTGGTCAGGGAGGTGAACACCAGTTCGCCGAACTCGCCGTCGGGCAGGACCTCGCCGGTGTCGGGGTTGATGATCTCCGGGTAGAAGTGGTCTTCCCAGATGTGCAGGCCGTCCTTGGTCTCGATGCACTCGATGCCGACGCCCGGGCCGATGACTTCCGACAGGCCGTAGATGTCGATGGCGTCGATACCCAGGCGCTCCTCCATCTCGACGCGCATGTCGTTGGTCC
>CAZFRK010000413.1:0-2283 GCA_964521375.1 uncultured Rhodobacterales bacterium | reverse complement strand
ACCGGCGGCGGTGGACAGCGCGGCGGCGGTACCACCGGCGCCGGTCTTTTGCTGGTGATTTCCTCGTCGATTTCCCACGATCTCATGAAATCCATGCTGACCCCCGGGATATCGGAAAAGAAGGAGTTGATGGCCGGACGTGTCTCGGCCGCCGTCGCCATCCTGATCGCCGGGTACTTGGGCTACAACCCGCCGGGCTTCGTGGCCCAGGTGGTGGCCTTCGCCTTCGGTCTGGCGGCGTCGTCGCTGTTCCCGGCCATCATGATGGGCATCTTCTCCAAGACGGTGAACCGCGAGGGCGCCGTGGCGGGCATGCTGTCGGGCCTAGTCTTCACCATGGGGTACATCCTCTACTTCAAGGGTGTTTTCATCACTCCGATGGCGGAGAACATTCCCGAGAACTGGCTGTTCGGAATCTCGCCGGAGGGCATCGGCTTCGTCGGCATGATCCTGAACTTCGCCGTCGCCTTCATCGTATCCAAGATCACCGCTCCGCCGCCGGAGCGTGTCCAGGAGTTGGTGGAATTCGTCCGGTCGCCGCGCGGCGCCGGGGATGCCACCCACCACTAAGGACGGCCTGACGGCCTGACTTTCCGGGAAAGGGGGCGGACCGCATCCGGGGTCCGTCCCCTTTTCCATGTCGATCATGCGGAAGCCTCTGGCGCCGTCGCCGTCCGACGGGTCATGCTTCATGCCGAGACTGTCGGTCAGGGCGGCGCCGCGAAGGAAACCGGTCGCGCGGCCCCTGCCCGGGACCCAACCAAGGGGGCCGCCGGACCAACGGCGGCGGGAGGGCTTCATGGACGTCGAACTCATCGAAATCCGCGATTTCGTCGCCGCGCATCATCCGTTCGACCTGCTGCCGGAGGAGGAGCTGGCGGCCTTGGCGCGGGCCATTTCCGTGCGCTACCTGAAGCGCGACACCGTGCTGATGGAGCCGGGCGACCACGTCGAGGCCCTGTCCATCGTGCGGTCGGGGGCGCTGGAAACCTTCACGCCGGAGGGCGACCTCCTGGCCCGCCTGGACGAGGGAGAGGCGGGCGGCATCCGGGCGCTTCTGCGCGGCGGCATGGCCGTCAACCGCATCCAGGCGATCGAGGATTCGCTCCTCTACCAGCTTCCGGCGGCGGACTTCCATCGCCTGCGGGAGACCTATCCGTCCTTCGCCTATTTCTTCGCGCCGAATTCCGGTGACCGCCTGCGCGGGGCGCGGGGCGGCGGGTCCGACACCCTGGGGCTGACCACGCGCCGGGTCGGCGAACTGGTGCGCCGTCAACCGCTGACGGTGCCGCCCGACTGCTCCATCCGGCGAGCCGCGCAAATCATGTCCGACGGTGGCGTGTCGTGCCTTCTGGTGACGCGGGACGGCGCCCTGGCCGGTATCCTGACCGACCGCGACCTGCGGCGCCGGGTGGTGGCGACGGGATTGGACATCAACCAGCCGGTGACGGAAATCATGACCGCGCCCGCGCTCAGCGTGCAGGCCAGCGCCTGGCTGTTCGAGGCCATGCTGACCATGTCGCGCCACACCATCCACCACCTGCCGGTGGTCAAGGGCGAGGTGCCGGTCGGCGTGGTCACGACCACCGACCTGCTGCGCACCCAGACCCGATCCGTGGTGTTCCTGGCCAGCGACATCCACCGTCGCGACGACGCCGAGGGCATCCGCGAATGCACCCGCAACATCCCCGATCTGGTCTATGAACTCGTCGAGGGCGGCGCCTCGGCCCGGTCGGTGGGGAAGGCGGTGACGGCGCTGGCCGACGCGGCGACGCAACGGCTCATCCAACTGACCGAGGCCGCCCTGGAGGCCGAAGGGTTCGGGCCGCCGCCGGTGCCCTACTGCTGGATCGCCTGCGGCTCCCAGGCCCGGTTCGAACAGACGGCGCTGTCCGATCAGGACAACTGCCTGGTTCTCGACGACCGCTACGATCCTCAGACCCACGGACCCTGGTTCAAGGAGTTCTCGGCCCGCGTCTGCGCCGGTCTGGCGACGGCGGGCTATATCCTCTGCCCCGGCGACATGATGGCGATGACCGACCAATGGCGGCAGCCGCTGGCGGTCTGGCGCAAGTATTTCCATCGCTGGATCGACGAGCCGGAACCCAAGGCGCTGATGCTGTGCAGTGTCTTCTTCGACATGCGACCGGTGGCCGGGGAGGTCGCCCTGTTCGAGACCTTGCAGGGGGAAGTTCTGGCCAAGGCGGGCAAGTCCCGGCTGTTCCTCGGCCTGCTGACGGGCAACGCCCTGACCCATCAGCCGCCGCTGGGCTTCTTCCGCAA
>CAZFRK010000412.1:0-2313 GCA_964521375.1 uncultured Rhodobacterales bacterium | reverse complement strand
CCAATCGCGCAGCCTGATCGCCATCGGCGCCTGCGCCAACTCCGGCGGCATCCAGGCGCTGAAGAACTTCGCCGACCACCGCGACTTCATCCGCGCCGTCTACGCCCGCCCCGACTATATCGACACCCTGGCGACCTCGACGGGCATCGCCGACCATGTGCCGGTGGACTTCGAGCTGCGCGGCTGCCCGGTCAACAAGCATCAGCTTCTGGAGGTCCTGGCCGCCACCCTGGCCGGACGCAAGCCCAACGTCCCGCGCTACAGCCAGTGCATGGAATGCAAGCGCGCGGGCACGGTCTGCGTCACGGTGGCCAAGGGCACGCCCTGCCTGGGTCCCGTCACGCAGGCGGGATGCGGCAACCTCTGCCCGTCCTGTTCGCGCGGCTGCTACGGCTGCTTCGGTCCCAAGGAAACACCCAACACCGCCGCCCTGACCGACACCTTCGCCTACCTTGGGCAGTCGCCCAAGGCCATCGGCGACTCCTTCCGCCTGTACAACGCCAACGCCGAGGCCTTCCGCGAGGAAAGCCTGCGCCACGAGCCGGAGGGCTGAGCCATGACCCGCCGCACCATCAAGGTCGAGGCCCTGGCCCGCGTGGAGGGCGAAGGCGCGCTGGACGTCCGCATCAAGGACAACGCCATCGCCGACCTGAAGTTCGTCATCTACGAACCGCCGCGCTTCTTCGAGGCCCTGCTGCGCGGGCGTGATTTCTCCGACGCCCCCGACATCACCGCCCGCATCTGCGGGATCTGCCCCATCGCCTATATGCTGGGCGCCAGCCAGGCCATGGAGAACGCCTTCGGCGTGCGGGTGGAGGGACCGCTGGCCGCCCTGCGGCGGTTGATCTACTGCGGCGAATGGATCGAAAGCCACGTCCTTCACGTCGCCATGCTGCACGCCCCGGACTTCCTGGGCTTCCAGGATTCCATCCAGATGGCGCGCGAACACCCCGACATCGTGGCGACCGCCCTGCGCCTGAAGAAGTTCGGCAACCGCCTGTTGGAGGTCATCGGCGGCCGCGCCGTCCATCCGGTCAACCTGAAGGTCGGCGGCTTCTACTCCGTGCCGTCCAAGCGCGCCATGCGCGCCCTGCACGACGAGGCCCTGTGGGCCGTCCAGGCGGCGCGCGGGCTGGTGGACTTCACCACCCACCTGGACATCCCCGCCATGGAGCGCGACTACCTCTTCGTCGCCCTCCGGCACCCCACCGACTACGGCATCACCGAAGGGCGGCTGGCCTCCAGCGAAGGACTGGACATTCCCGTTCCGGCCTTCCGCGACCACTTCCTGGAAGAGCATGTGGAGCATTCCAACGCCCTGCACGGCTTCACCCGCGACGGTCGCCCCTACCACGTCGGCCCCCTGGCCCGCTACGCGGTCAACCATGACCGCCTGCTGCCCGGTGTCCAGGCCGCCGCCAAGGAGGCCGGATTGGGCCGCGTGGTCCGCAACCCCTTCCAGTCCATCGTCGTGCGCGCCCTGGAGGTGCTTCAGGTGTGCCTGGAAGCCCTGGCCCTGATCGACGACTACCAGGAACCGGACGCTCCCGCCGTTCCCTTCGAACCGCGCGCCGGGACCGGCTTCGGCTGCACCGAGGCGCCGCGCGGCATTTGCTGGCACGGCTATACCCTGAACGAGGACGGCACCATCGCCAACGCCATCATCGTCCCGCCGACGGCCCAGAACCAGCCGACCATCGAAGGCGACCTGCGCACCGTCGTCGAAAGCAATCTGGCCATGGCCGACGAGGACCTGAAATGGCGGTGCGAGCAGGCCATCCGCAACTACGACCCCTGCATCTCCTGCGCCACGCATTTCCTGACCTTGACCGTGACGCGGGACTAGGGACCATGGCCGCGGACGCCCTGGTCATCGGCATCGGCCAACCCTTTCGCGGCGACGACGCCGCCGGGCTGGAGGCGGCGGCCCGCGTCACCGGCGCCGAGGTCCGGACCCACCACGGCGAAGGGCTGGGCCTGATGGCGCTGTGGGATGGCCGCGCCACCGTCATCCTGATCGACGCGGCGGAAAGCGGCGCCCCACCCGGCACCCTGCATCGCTTCGACGCCGCCGCGCCCAATCCCTTGCACGCCCGCCTGTTCCGCACCTCGTCTCACGCCTTCGGGGTTCACGAAGCCATCGAGACCGCACGGGTCCTGGACCGCCTGCCCGCCCGCCTGATCGTCCATGCCGTGGAAGGGGTCCGCTGGGACCTGGGCGCGCCGCTCACGCCCGAGGTGGAGGCCGCGCTTCCGGCTCTGGTGGCGGCGGTGGAGGGGGACGCCGCGACCCCGGCTCCCTCCGACGGTACG
>CAZFRK010000411.1:0-2330 GCA_964521375.1 uncultured Rhodobacterales bacterium | reverse complement strand
ACACCAACTCCACGCTGCAGATGGAACTGACCGTCAACACCGGCAAGGGCTACGTTCCGGCGTCGGCCAACCGTCCCGAAGACGCCCCCATCGGCCTGGTGCCGGTGGATGCCATCTTCTCGCCGGTGCGCCGCGTGTCCTACAAGGTGGAAAACGCCCGCGTCGGCCAGGTCACCGACTACGACAAGCTGCTGATGACCGTCGAGACCGACGGCTCGGTCACGCCCGACGACGCCGTGGCGCTCGCCGCCCGCATTCTTCAGGACCAGCTGCAGCTCTTCATCAACTTCGAGGAGCCGACCGCGGCTTACGAGGAGCGCAAGGAAGAAGAGCTGCCGTTCAACAAGAACCTGCTGCGCAAGGTGGACGAGCTGGAACTGTCCGTCCGGTCGGCCAACTGCCTGAAGAACGACAACATCATCTACATCGGCGATCTGGTGCAGAAGTCCGAGGCGGAAATGCTCCGCACCCCGAACTTCGGCCGCAAGTCTCTCAACGAGATCAAGGAAGTCCTCGCCCAGATGGGTCTGCACCTGGGCATGGAAATTCCGAACTGGCCGCCGGAAAACATCGAAGAGCTTGCCAAGAAGCTGGAAGAGCCCTACTAAGGCGCTCCTCTCCGGTCGGGGCTTCCCCGGCCGGGCTTCGTTTCAGGGCCGTACCGGCCCGTCCCGCTGCTGCATCCCATGACGGGGTCGGGCAGAGGGTTCAACAATCGGCTCCGCGCGCGGGGCCAGGACCGATAAGGAGCACGCCATGCGTCACGGAATGAGCGGTCGTAAGCTGAACCGCACCTCGAGCCACCGCAAGGCCATGTTCGCCAACATGGCGACCGCCCTGCTGAAGCACGAGCAGATCAAGACCACCCTGCCGAAGGCCAAGGACCTGCGTCGCGTGGCCGAGCAGCTCATTACCCTCGGCAAGCGTGGCGACCTGCACGCCCGCCGTCAGGCCGCCGCCGTGCTGCGCGACGAAGAGGTGGTGCGCAAGCTGTTTTCGGTCCTGGGCGAGCGTTACAAGGACCGCAACGGCGGCTACACCCGTGTCCTGAAGGCCGGTTTCCGCTACGGCGACGCCGCCCCGATGGCCATCATCGAGCTGGTCGACCGCGACCCGGCCGCCAAGGGCGCCGAGGACAAGGCCCGCCACGCCGCCGAGATGGAAGCCGCCGACGACGAGGAATAAGACCTTCCTCCCGCCGACAGCGGACGTGAGTTCAGGGGCAGTCCTTCGGGGCTGCCCTTTGGCTTTCGCGCCATGCCGCGGTAGAACAGAAGGCCCCGAAGCGAGGAAAGGACCCTCCATGCCGCAGATTCGTCTTGAATGCTCCCGCGCCGTCGCCGACCGCCTGGACTCGGCGGCCCTGTTCGCCGCCCTGCACAAGGTCATGGTGGACGAGGCCGGAGCCTCCCTGAGCGCCTGCAAGAGCCGTATCCAGGTGGTGGAGCAAGTCTTCCTGGTCGACGGCGCGGCGCCGCGCGAACTGGTCAACCTTCAGGTCGGCCTGATCGCCGGACGGACCGAGGCGGTGAAGGCGGAGGCGGGCGAACAGGCCCTGGCGTTGTTGCGGAAGTATCTCGCGCCGCTGATCGAGGAGGTGGAGGTCCATTTCTCCGTGCTTCTTGTCGACATGGCGCCGACGGACTATTTCAAGGCCACGGTGGGGCCGACCAAGGCCTGATCCGGGGCGTTCGGACGACGGGACCGGCCCCGGCCCCGCCTCGGCCTGTTTCCCGGCGGACCCTGTCGGTCGCCGTTTCAAGTCAAAGGAATGCGCATGGTTCGCCGTCTCCGCGCCGCATTGTTGGTTCTGAGCGCCGCCCTGGCCGGTCCCGGCCTGATGGGGACGGCGGGGGCGGCGGACGTCCGCGTTCCGGGCAGCGAGGCCGAGCTGAAGCTCAGCTTCTCGCCGGTGGTCAAGGCCGCCGCCCCGGCGGTGGTCAACATCTACACCCGCAAGGTGGTGCGGCGGCAGACGGTCTCGCCGCTGTTCCGCGACCCCTTTTTCCGGCGCTTCTTCGGCGATGTCCTGCCGCGCGGCATTCCGCAGGAACGGGTGGAGAATTCGCTCGGGTCGGGGGTCATCGTCGACGCGTCCGGCGTCGTGGTGACCAATCATCACGTCATCAAGGACGCCGACGAGATCACGGTGGTGCTGTCCGACCGCCGCGAATTCGCCGCCGATATCCTGGGCAAGGATGAGAGCACCGATTTGGCCGTCCTGCGGCTGAAGGAGGCGCCCCATGACCTGCCGGTGCTGCCGTTGGGCGACAGCGACAGTCTGGATGTCGGGGATCTGGTGCTGGCCATCGGCAATCCCTTCGGCGTCG
>CAZFRK010000410.1:0-2333 GCA_964521375.1 uncultured Rhodobacterales bacterium | reverse complement strand
GTGTTGGCCATGCCGCCGCCGATAATCAGCACGTCCACCTTGCCGACCAGATTGCCCAGCAGGTCGAGCTTGGTCGACACCTTGGCGCCACCGACGATGGCGGCGACCGGCTTCACCGGGTGTTCCAGGGCCTTGGTCAGGGCTTCCAGCTCGGCCTGCATCAGGCGACCGGCCGCCGACGGCAGCAACTGGGCGATGGCTTCGGTGGAGGCGTGGGCGCGATGGGCGGTGGAGAAGGCGTCGTTGACGTAGATGTCGCCGAGGTCGGCCAGCGCCCGGGCGAAGTCCGGATCGTTCTTCTCCTCGGCCTTGTGATAGCGGAGGTTTTCCAGCATCGCCACCTCGCCGGAGGCAAGGCCGTTGACGATGGTCTTGGCCGGGGTGCCGACGCAGTCGTCGGCGAAGGCGACCGGGCAGCCGAGAACGGCGGCCAGGGCGTCGGCCACGGGCTTCAGGCTCATCTCCGGCACGCGCTCGCCCTTGGGGCGACCGAAATGGCTCATGACCACGACCTTGGCGCCCTTGGCCATGAGGTCGCGGATGGTCTGGGCCGAACGGTCGATGCGGGTGGTGTCGGTGACCTTGCCGTCCTTCATGGGGACGTTCAGGTCCGAGCGCACCAGGACGCGCTTCCCATTGACGTCGATGTCGTCCAGCGTCTTGAATTGAGCCATGTTGCCCTCCTTGCCCGGCGACGACGGCGCCCCGCGCCGGTCCCGTCCGCCGTCTCTGAGAAACTACCGCGCCCCCCGGACCGAACGGCCCGGATCGCATAAGCGACGACCGCCGTCCCGCGAGGAACGGCGGCCGCCGAACAGACCTTAGAAGGTCTTGGAGATCGCCACCGCCGTGTCGAGCATGCGGTTGGAGAAGCCCCATTCGTTGTCGTACCAGGTCATCACGCGCACGAAGTCGCCTTCCATGACCTTGGTGCCCGGCGCGTCGAAGGTCGAGCTGTTGGCGTTGCCGTTGTAGTCGATGGAGACCAGCGGCAAGGTGTTGTAGCCCAGGATGCCCTTCAGCTTGCCGTCGGCGGCGGCCTTGATGGCACCGTTGACGTCCTCGACGGTGACGGACTTGGCCAGGTTCACCTTCAGGTCGACCAGCGACACGTTCGGGGTCGGCACGCGGATGGCGACGCCGTCCAGCTTGCCCTGAAGCTCCGGAAGCACCAGGCCGACGGCCTTGGCGGCGCCGGTGGAGGTCGGGATCATGGACACGGCGGCGGCACGGGCGCGGTACAGGTCCTTGTGCAAGGTGTCCACGGTGCGCTGATCGCCGGTGTAGCTGTGGATGGTGGTCATGAAGCCCTTCTGAATACCGAACTCGTTGTTCAGCACCCAGGCCACCGGAGCCAGGCAGTTGGTGGTGCAGGAGGCGTTCGAGATGACCTTGTGGTCGCCGGTGATCTGGTCGTGGTTGACGCCGTAGACCACGGTGATGTCGGCGCCCTTGGACGGGGCGGAGACCAGAACGCGCTTGGCGCCCTGCTCCAGGTGGACGGCGGCCTTGTCCTTGTCGGTGAAGATACCGGTGCATTCGGCGACGATGTCGACGCCCAGCTCGCCCCACTTCAGGGCCTTCGGGTCACGCTCGGCGAAGCACTTGATGGGCTTGCCGTTGATGACCAGCATGTCGCCGTCGGCCTTCACGTCGGCGTCCAGAATGCCGTGGACCGAATCGTACTTGAGCAGGTGGGCGTTGGTCTCCACCGGGCCCAGGTCATTGATGGCGACCACCTCGACGTCGGTGCGACCGGACGCCACCAGGGCCCGCAGCACCAGACGACCGATACGGCCGAAACCATTAATCGCAACGCGAACAGCCATTTTATCCTCCGCTGAATTGCTGACCGTGGGGCACGGCCACAACCGGATTGAACTCGATCCATCGGCCACGCGCTGGCGGGCGGCCGGTCCAGGCGCCGCGCGACGGGCACGCGGGCGGTCCGCAAGGCCATGTCCAGGGCGCGGCGGCTAACCTATCTCACGTCACCCCGCACAAATCCAGCCTGTTTCCCCATCCTTGGCGACAGCACACTACCAGAACGGGGGAATCGATGCCCACCCCCGAAAGGAGAGCCGGACCGCCGCCCCGAGGGCCAGTGCCGCCCCCGCCCGCCAGGAGAACCACCCCCACCCGCGCGGGTGGGGCACGGTCGCCGCCCGGCCCCGCCATCACCCGGAGAAAGCGTTCCGGACTCAGGGATTTGCCTGCGCCGCGCGAGGGAGTAGTCTGATTCCCAGGATGTCAGTGGGGGGTCTAACATCATGTTCCGTACGGCCGAATTGGGGCGCTGCCTGTCCAAGCAGGAGTTCAACGACCTTGCCCCG
>CAZFRK010000409.1:0-2335 GCA_964521375.1 uncultured Rhodobacterales bacterium | reverse complement strand
CGACATGGCCGACGCCGCCCTGGTCACCGGCGGCGACGGCTCGGGACCGCTGGCGCGCGCGGCCGTCGCCTTCGAAAAGGGCGAGTACCGCGACGCCCTGGTGTTCTACGACGAGGTCCTGGACGCCGACCCCGACAACCGCACGGCCCGCCAGGGCCGGGCCACCGTGCTGGACGCCATGGAACGCCTGGACGACGCCCTGACCGCCTGGCGCGATCTCCTGGTCCTCGACCCCGGCAATCGCGCCGCCCAGGGCCGTCTGGCGGCCTGGATCCGCACCCTGCCGCCGCCCCGCGCCTTGAGCGAGGCACAAGCCCTGTGGCGCGCCGCGCCCCATGAACCGGCGATCCTGTCGCTGCTGGGCGAGATCTACGGCCAGACCGGCGACACCGACCAGGCGCTGGCCATGCATCTGGCGGCCCATCGCGCCGCCCCGACCAGCCCGCTGCCGGTCCTCAACACGGCGGTCATGCTCGATCGCGACGGACGCAAGCGCGAGGCGCTGTCCTACTACACGCGCTTTCTTGACCTGTACCGGGCCGACCCGGTACCCCTGACCATGCCGCTCGACACCATTCGGGCGCGCGTCAATTGGCTGCGCCGCGACGCCCGCGGCTGAGCAAGGGTTCCGACCGACATGAGCGACCAGGATATCGACATCACCCAGCTCCTCGCCTTCACGCAGCAGCAAGGCGCCTCGGACCTGCACCTCATCGCCAAGCGCGAGCCGATGCTGCGTCTGTCCGGCGACCTGCGCCCGGTGAAGACCGGCCCGCTGTCGCAGGACACGGTGAAGACCATGCTCAACTCCATCATGACGGAGGAGCAGCGCGCCGAGTACGAAGAGCACCTGGAATGCGACTTCGCCATCGCCTTCGGCCAGGACGCCCGCTTCCGCGTCAACGCCTTCACCACCAACACCGGGGCGGCGGCGGTGTTCCGCACCATTCCGACCAAGATCCCGTCGCTGGAGCAGTTGAACGCCCCGGCCACCTTCAAGAAATTCGCCGAGACCGACCGCGGCCTCGTCCTTGTCACCGGACCAACGGGATCGGGCAAGTCGACCACCCTGGCGGCGATGATCAACCACATCAACCAGACCAGCCCGAAGCACATCCTGACCATCGAGGACCCGGTCGAGTTCGTGCACGACAGCCGCATGAGCCTGATCAACCACCGCGAGGTCGGCAGGCACACCAAGTCCTTCGCCCGGGCGCTGAAGTCGGCGCTGCGCGAGGACCCCGACGTCATCCTGGTCGGTGAAATGCGCGACCACGAAACCATCAGCCTAGCCCTGACGGCGGCGGAAACCGGCCACCTCGTCATGGGCACCCTGCACACCAACAGCGCCGCGAAGACCATCGACCGCATCATCGACGTCTTCCCCGGCAGCGACAAGGACATGGTCCGCGCCATGCTGGCCGGGTCGGTCCAGGCGGTGATCTCGCAGGCGCTTTTGAAGAAGAAGGGCGGCGGTCGGGTCGCCGCCCACGACATCCTGGTCGGCACCCCGGCGGTGCGCAACCTGATCCGCGAAAACAAGCTGCCGCAGATCTATTCCATGATGCAGGTCGGCCAGCGTTACGGCATGCAGACCATGGAAGAGAGCGTCAAGAAGCTGATCGACAAGGGTCTGGTGGGCGAGGAGGAACTGGCGCGGTTCTCCCAGAAGCCCGAGGAGATCGAGGTCGAGGGGGCCGCCGCGCCGCCGGGCAAGGGCGGCAAGACCGCCGTGCAGATCAAGGCTCCGGCCAAGCCCCGTCCCCAGGCCGAGGCTCCCCCCCAGGCGCCCGCGCCGCGAGCTCCCGCGCCCCAGCCGGAGCCGCCGCCCGCCGCCTCTCCGGCGCCCGAGGCCCCGCCCGAGCCGACGCGGCCCGTCGCCGAAAGCGACGGCGACGCCAAGAAAAAGGGCCTGCGCAGTTTCTTCGGTTAGGGCGGAACGAGGATAGAACCCATGGCCAAGCAGCCTGTCGATTCCTGGCTGAAGACCCTGTCCGGCCCCACCGGATCGGACCTTTACATCACCGTCGGCGCGGCCCCGGTCCTGCGCGGCGACGACTTCCTTCTGCTGGGCGAGGAACCGCTGACGGCCGAGGACGTCGACGACGTGGTCGATCACTTCCTGACCCCGCAGCAGCGGGCGGTCTTCGATCACGACTGCGAATTCAACATGGCTTGGGCGCTGGACGGCTTCGGGCGCTTCCGCATCAACATGTTCAAGCAGCGCCAACTGCCGGGGCTGGTCATCCGCAAGATCACCACCGCGATCCCCAAGTTCGAGGATCTGAAGGTGCCGCCCATCCTGGCCGACCTGATCATGGAAAAGCGCGGCCTG
>CAZFRK010000408.1:0-2342 GCA_964521375.1 uncultured Rhodobacterales bacterium | reverse complement strand
TGTCGAGCTTGGCGCGCAGGTCGTCGATCAGGTGGAGCAGGCGGATCATGGCGCCCGGACTGTCGGTCGCCGGATTGATGCCGATCACCGCGTCGCCGCAGCCATACATCAGGCCGTCCAGGATGGAGGCGGCGATGCCCGCCGCATCGTCGGTCGGATGATTGGGTTGCAGGCGCACCGACAGGCGGCCCTCGGCGCCGATGGTGTCGCGGAAGGCGGTGACGACGCGGCATTTGCGGGCGACGGCGATCAGGTCCTGATTGCGCATCAGCTTGCTGACGGCGGCGACCATCTCCGGCGTTAGTCCCGGCGCCAGGGCGGTGAGCGCGGCGGGCGTCGCGGCGTCGGACAGCAGCCAATCGCGGAAGCCGCCGACGGTCAGCGTGGCCACGGGCGCGAAGGCGGCGGCGTCGTGACTGTCGAGGATGAGGCGCGTCACCTCGTCCGTCTCATAGGGTACGAGCGCCTCGGTCAGGAATCGCTTCAGCGGCGTGTCGGCCAAGGCGTAACGCGCGGCGACCCGCTCTTCGTCCGTTTCGGCGGCCAGTCCCGCCAGCACGTCACCGGACCGCAAGGGACTGGCCTTGGCCATAAGCGTCTTGAGGTCGGGAAAGGCGTAGCGGTGGGCGCCTGCGGCGGCGGACATCGACATGGGGGAGACCTTCCTGCGGGCGCGGCCGGGTTGGTTTCGGGCTTCGTGTCCAAAAAGGCGGCGCCCGCCCCGCGTGCGCGAATTTTATGCGCTCAGACGGGGTGGGGCAATGCCGCGGGGCGCGCGGCGGGACGAAAGGAAAAATGGGGCGACCCGAGGGCCGCCCCATCTCCGTTACGGCGTGTCGTCGATGACGGCTTAGAAAGCGGCGTCGTAGACGGCGTGGCTGTAGGCGCCTTCCGGCTTGGCGGTGATGACCGGGGCGCTCGCCGAGCCGAGCAGGACGTTGACCGTGCGGTCGTAGGCCTCTTCGCTCAGGTAGCCCATGCCCTTTTCGGAGCCTTCCAGGAGCTTGGCGATTTCCTGGATCATGGTCGCCTGATGCTCTTCGGTCTGGGCGCCGGTGGCGTCGTTGGCGAGCACGATCTCGACCGCCTCGTCCTGATGGTCGGCGGCGTACTGCCAGCCCTTGACGGAGGCGCGCACGAAGCGGGCCAGCTTGTCGACCATGGCCGGATCGGCCAGCGACTTCTCAAGGGTGTAGAGGCCGTCTTCCAGGGTGGAAACGCCCTGGTCCTCGTACTTGAAGACGATCAGTTCGTCGGCGGACATGCCGGCCTCGATCAGCTGCCAGTATTCGTTATAGGTCATGGTGGAGATGCAGGCGGCCTGCTTCTGCAGCAGCGGATCGACGTTGAAGCCCTGCTTTAGGACGGTGACGTCGGGGGCGGTGCCTTCGGTGGAGTAGCCGAGCGTGCTCATCCAGGACAGGAACGGATATTCGTTGCCGCCGAACCAGACGCCCAGGGTGTTGCCCTTGAAGTCGGCGGGGGTCTTGATGCCGCTGTCCTTGCGGCAGGTCAGCATCATGCCCGACTTTTGGAAGATCTGGGCGATGTTGACCAGCGGTACGCCCTTTTCGCGGGTCGCCAGGGCCGACGGCATCCAGTCGACCACCACGTCGGCGCCGCCACCGGCGATGACCTGCGACGGGTTGATGTCGGGGCCGCCCGCCTTGATGGTGACGTCCAGGCCCTCTTCCTTGTAGAAGCCCTTGTCCTGGGCCACGTAGTAACCGGCGAACTGGGCCTGGGTGACCCACTTCAGTTGCAGGGTCAGCGGGTCGGCGGCCTGGGCGGCGGTGGCGAAGCCGAAGGCGACGGCGGCGCCGGCCAGGTACTTGACGACGGATTTCATGGTAGCCGTACTCCCTGTTGGTTGACGTCTATTTTCCGCGGATGGACGGATGCCAGAAGGTGGCCCGCCGTTCGGCGAGCGCCAGCGCCCCATAGGCGCCGGAGCCGACGACGGCGGCCACGGCGATGGTGGCCCACACGACATCGACGTTCATGCGGGCGACCTCGGTGGAGATGCGGAAGCCCATGCCGACGATGGGCGTGCCGAAGAACTCCGCGACGATGGCGCCGATGAGGGCCAGCGTGGACGAGATCTTCAGGCCGTTGAAGATGAAGGGCAGCGCCGCCGGCAGGCGCAGCTTGAAGAAGGTTCCCCAATATCCGGCGCCGTAGGACCGCATGAGGTCCAGCAGCATGGCGTCGGCGGAACGCAGGCCCGCCAGGGTGTTCACCTGCATGGGGAAGAAGGTCATGATGACGACCACGGCCGCCTTGGACGGCCAGTCGAAGCCGAACCACATGACCATGATCGGGGCGATGCCGACGATCGGCAC
>CAZFRK010000407.1:0-2351 GCA_964521375.1 uncultured Rhodobacterales bacterium | reverse complement strand
GACTCTTCTCGACGCAAATGCGTCGTCGCGGGCGATATCGCCCGCTCGGGATTTGCTTTAGACTTCCCCCCGCTCCCCCGGTATGAGGCTTTCTGGAGGCGTCCATGGACGACTGGACGGAGCGCGTCTATTACGGCGGCGACCTGCCGCGCGCGGCGGAAAAGGCCCTGCATCGGGCCGCCGCCGCCTGGGATCGCCCCGCCGAGGCCGAGGGCCATCTGGCCGACGCCCTGACCGCGGCCCCCGATCACCGGGCCGTCGCCTTGGCCCACTACAAGTACTTCTTCTATCGCGTCGATCTGGCCCGCGCCGTGCCCTGGGCCAAGACCTGCCTGCGCGACTCGGCCCGCCGCCTGAACCTTCCGGCGGACTGGCGGGACGTCTCGGCCTTTCCGCCGACCGCCGGGACGGAGGATCGGGACGCCGAGCGCCGCTTCTACCTCTTCGCCCTCAAGGCCCTGGGCTACAACCTTCTGCGCCTGGGCGACGCCGAGGGCGGACGGGCGGCCCTGCGCCGGGTCCTCGCCCTCGACGCCACCGATCCGACCGACACGGCGGCCCTCCTCGCCGTGGCCGAACGCGGCCCCGAGGAGGAGGAGGAAGGGAAAGACGCCGCGGGGAAAGACCCTAGGGACGAAGGCACCGCGGACGAAGGCACCACACCGCCCGGCACGTCCGCCTGACGCCGACAGGCACTTTTTACGTTATACGTGCAACGCCGCGATAATCGTGATAGGACTCATGGCTCGTGAAGTAGAGAGCCAGGGGGACCCCGCCATGACCGAGACCGTCGACGATCAGGACATCGCCATCGAGCATCCCGGCGAGGTGCTCTACGCGGAATTCCTCCAGCCACTGGGCCTGTCGTCCAACGCCCTGGCCATGGCCCTGCGCATTCCGCCGCCGCGCATCACCGAACTGGTGCGCGGACGCCGCGGCATGACCCCCGACACCGCCCTGCGCCTGGCCCGCTATTTCGGCACCACCGCCGAGTTCTGGATGGGCTTGCAGACGGCCCATGACCTGTTCTGGGCGCGCGAGGACAACGGCGCCCGCGTCGAGGCCGAGATCGAACCCCGCCAGGGCGACGACAAGTCGCTGCGCAAGCAACTCACCAAGTCCGTCAAGCGCCGCACCGCCGTCCTCAAGGACATGGTGACGCCCGACTGACCGTTGGACGCTCGTCGCTCCCTGGCCGCGCTCAGACCCACCTGAGGCGGCGGAACAGCCACACCTCGAACAGGCCGACGGCGACCATCGCCGCCACGACGGTGGCGAATCCCCACTCCGTGTCGGCCAGGGGAATGCCGCCGACGTTCATGCCCAGCAGGCCGGTGACGAAGGTGATCGGCAGGAAGACCCCGGCCACCACCGACAGCATGTAGGTGGTCCGCCCCATGCGTTCGGCGAGCGTCGCGTCCAGGCGCTCCTGAAGCACCTGCGCCTGATCGCGCACCACGTCCAGATCCTCCACCTCGCGCAGGAAGCGGTCGGCGGCGTGGGCCAGCATGGTCTCGATCTCCGGCGGCGGCGGGTTGGTCTCCTCCAGGATATCGCGCAGGTCGCGCACCGCCTGCACCTGGGGCCGCAGGTAGCGGGCCAGGGCGATGACCTCGGCCCGCAACTCGGCCAGGGCGCCGCGCAGGGCGCGCCCGTCCTCCTCCGTCTCAGCTTCTTCTTCCAGGTCGTCCAGGCGCTCCTTCAGGCCGAGCAGCACCGGCTGCACCTTCTTGCCCAGGCCGCGGGCGATCTCGGCGACGACGGCGGCGGCGCAGCGCGGCCCTGTCCCGGCGGCCAGACGGTCCGACACCTCGCGCACGGCGATGACGCCGCGCAGGCGCACGCTGACCACGCGGCCCGGCTCCAGCCACAGGCGGACGGAGACCATGTCCTCCGGCTCGCTGTCGGGGTTCAGGTTGACGCCGCGCAGGTTGACCAGAAGCCCTTCGTCCAGGGCCAGGGCGCGGGGGCGCGTTTCCTTGGCGAACAGGCCCTCGACGGCGGCGGGCGGCAGGCCCAGCGCGGCGGAGGCGGCATAGGCCTCGGCGGCGGACTCGGACAGTTGCAGGTGGACCCAGACCGGCGCGTCATAGGTTCCGTCGCGTCCGGCCCCGTCCCGCAGGGCGGCGGCGTCCAGCGGCGTCGCCCCGCCCGCGCCGTCCAGTCGCCAGGCCCACAACAGTCCGTCGGCGAGGGAATCGGTCATCGGCGCGGCCTCCGCGATGGGTCCTGGGATGGCTCAGCATAGCGCGAAAACAACAAAGCCGCCTCCGGGGAACGGAGGCGGCTTTGTCGAATTGGAGCGGGCGATGAGATTCGAACTCACGACCCCAACCTTGGCAAGGTTGTGC
>CAZFRK010000406.1:0-2360 GCA_964521375.1 uncultured Rhodobacterales bacterium | reverse complement strand
GCCACGAGGTGGCCGACTGGGCGCGGGCCTTCGACGATCGTCTGGCCGAGGCGGTCCACGCCGGAGACGCCGAGGCCCTGAGCGCCCTTCCCGCGACTCCCGAGGGGCGCCGGGCCCATCCGACGCCGGAGCATTTCCTGCCGCTGCTCGTCGCCCTGGGGGCCGCCGGGGACGGCGCCAGGGGGCGGGACCTGTTTCGCGGCTTCCAGGATGGAAGCCTCGGCATGAGTTTGTTCGCCTTCGACTAAAGAAGGGAGAAACCGGGCCTTTGCTCCCGGTCCCGGGGGACTTATGATTCCGACTCGCGGGCGACGGTGCCCGGGCGGGATTGGGTCTTGCGAGGAGGACGGCATGCGCCAGGACCGGACGACCCTGACGGTGACCACGCGGGGGTACGATTTCACCGAAATCACCGACGAGACGGCCCGCTGGCTGCGCGGCACGGGCATCGAGACCGGCGTGCTGACCGTCTTCTGCCAGCATACCTCGGCCAGCCTGATGATCATGGAAAACGCCGACCCCAACGTCCTGGCCGACATCCGCGTCTGGCTGAGCCATATGGTCCCCGAGGACAAGGGCGGCCATGGCCGCTACCGCCATCAGGACGAAGGGGCCGACGACATGCCCGCGCATATCCGCGCCATGCTGACCGGGGTGTCCCTGAGCATCCCGGTCACCGACGGGCGGCCCGACCTGGGCGCCTGGCAGGGCGTCTTCGTCCTGGAGCATCGGGCGCGTGGTCACGGGCGCAAAATACTCCTCCACGTCATCGGGGAATAACTGGACGCCGGTTCCACGGATTGTCCATACTCCTCAGGTACAAGCGGCGCGCGGGCTTGACCGTCCGTATCGCCCGGAACAAGAGCGAAGAAGCTTCCGTGTTGAGACTGATCCGGTCAAAGGGCGCGGCCCTGGTCGTCGGTGGATTTCTGTGCCTGGTCGGGCTATCGCCCGCCTGGGCGGACGTCGTTCTGACGGACGCGGAAAAGGCTTGGCTGGCCGCCCATCCCGAACCGCTGCGGGTCCATAACGAACAGGACTGGCGCCCCTACAACTTCGTCGAGGACGGCGAACCGGCGGGCTTTTCCATCGACTATATGCGTCTGGTGGCGGAAAAGGCCGGGCTGAACATCACCTTCGTGACCGGTCCCACCTGGGCCGAGTTCATGGACATGATGCGGACCCGCGACCTGGACGTGATGCTCAACATCGCCAGCACGCGCGAGCGCCGCCGCACCCTGACCTTCACCGAACCCTACTACATCACCTCGGTCGGTCTTTACGTACGGCGCGAAACCGAAGGCATCGCCGACATGGAGGACATGGCCGGAAAGCGGCTGTCCTTCCCGGACGATTTCTTTTTCGACGAATTCATCGCCGCCTACTATCCCGCCGTCATCCGCACGCCCTATCCGTCGGCGCCGGAGTCCTTCCGCGCCGTGGCCGACGGCGAGGTGGACGCCGCCATGGACGTGCCGGGCGTCGCCCGGTCGATCATGGCGCGCGAGGATCTGGACCTGAAGTTCGCCGGTCGGGTGTCCGACCCGCGCTTCATCACCACCTTCTACATCGCCGTCCGCGACGAGGACGCGATCCTGCGCGACATCCTGCAAAAGGGCATGGACGCCATCACGGCGGAGGAAATGAACGTCCTCAACGAGCGATGGAAGCTGCAGGAGACGGGATCCCCGGCGCTCCTCTTCTCCGAGGAAGACCGCGTCTGGCTGGACACCCGCGGTGGCCTGACCGCCTGTGCCGCCGCCGACCGCCTACCGCTGGAAGGTGTCGATCGCGAAGGCGTCCATACCGGCATGGCCGCCGACTACGCGGCCCTGCTGGCCGACGCCCTGACCATTCCCATTCAGGTCCGCGCCGTCGATGCCTGGCGTGACGGCGACCGCCGGGCCTGCGACATCGCCTTCCTGGGCGAATATCCGAAGGCGCAAGGCAACGGCATGGTCCTGACCGCGCCGTGGCTGGCGCCGGATCTGGTGGTCGTGACGCGGGACGATCAGATCTATGTTTCCGACCCGGCGCTGGTCGACGGCAAGTTGCTGGGTGTGGTCGGCGGCCCGTCGGTGGAGCACGCCCTGCGGGCGGCCTTGCCGACCGCCGACCTGCGGCGCCAGGAGTCCGTCGCCGACGGATTGCGGGCGGTCGCCGACGGCGCCGTCTTCGGACTGGTGGGCGACGTGGCGACCCTGACCCGCGCCCTTCAGGGATCCTCGGTGGAGGGAGTGAAGATTTCCGGCGACCTGGGCGTCTCCCGGACCCTGTCGGTGGCCGTCAGGGACGACGATCCGCGCCTTCTGCGCATCGTCGGCACGGCCATGGGCAGCATCGACGAGGATGCCGTCCAG
>CAZFRK010000405.1:0-2377 GCA_964521375.1 uncultured Rhodobacterales bacterium | reverse complement strand
GCCTGCTGACGGGCAACGCCCTGACCCATCAGCCGCCGCTGGGCTTCTTCCGCAATTTCGTGCTGGTCCATGACGGGGAACACGACAACACCCTGGACCTGAAGCACGCCGGGATCGTGCCGATCGTCGATCTGGCGCGCATTTACGCCCTGGACGCCGGGCACGCGGCGGTCAATACCTGGGAACGCCTGGACGTGGCGCGGGAAACCGCCAAGATCAGCGCCCAGGGCGCCGACGATCTGGAAGACGCCCTGGAGTTCCTGGGCCTGGTCCGCCTGCGCCATCAGGCCCGCCAGATCCGCGAGGGGCAGGCCGCCGACAACTACGTGCCGCCGCAGGAGCTGTCCAATTTCGAACGCAGCCACCTGAAGGACGCCTTCGCCGTGGTCAAGTCCATGCAACAGGCGGCCTTGTCCAGTTATCGCGGAGGGCGTGGCTAGGCATGGCTCTCGGGTGGCTCAAAACGCTGATCGGCGACGACCTGACCCGTTGGGGTTGGGCGCTGCGCAAGCGCGGGACGCCGCTGGGGCGATACTACGGCATCGACTACGCGACCCTCGATACGGCCTGGGACGCCGTCTCCTTTCTGGCCATCGACCTGGAAACCACCGGCCTGGACCCGCGCCGCGACGCCATCGTCAGCCTGGGATGGGTGCCGGTGGACGACGGGGTCGTCCGCCTGGACGGCGCCGCCCATCGCCTGGTTCGCCCGGACGGCGGCATTTCCGAGGATTCGGCGGTCATCCACGGCATCCTGGACGACCATGTGAAGGACGCTCCGCCGCTCGCCCAGGTCCTGCCCGAGCTTCTGGACGCCCTGGCCGGGCGGGTTCCCATCGCCCACCACGCGCCCATCGAGAGCGGATTCCTGTCGGCGGCCTGCAAGGCGGCCTACGGGGCGCCGCTGGTGGTGCCCTTCGTCGATACCCTGGCCATCGAGCGGCGGACCTGGAACCGCCGCGGCCTGATCCCCAAGCAGGGGGACATGCGGCTGAACGTCTGCCGCGACCGCTACAACCTGCCGCGCTATAAGGCGCACAACGCCCTCATGGACGCCCTGGCCTCGGCGGAGCTGCTGTTGGCCCAGGTCGCCCGCATGACCGACGCCAAACGGAAGATCAAGCTGGAAGACCTGCTGGTCTGACCGTCCCGCCGGGGCCATGGTCGCCCCCACGTCCACCTCCACGTCCACGTCCACGCCCCCGCCCAAGCCGCCACATCCGGAGATCCTTTCCCCATGCTGCTCGACGTCCTGATCGCCGTCTGCGCCGCCTTCGCCGTCGGGGGTGTCGTCTACGGCGCCTTCCGCCTGGTCCGGGTCCGACCGCCCAAGTGGGTGATCCCCGCCGTCGCCGCGGCGGCGATCATCGGCGTCACGGCCTATCAGCGGTACGACTGGAATGATCGCGTCGCCGCCATGCTGGCCCAGGACGCCCCGGACATGGTGATCGTCGAGCGTCTGCGCACCGCCGTCTGGGTCGAACCCTGGTCGCTGATCGAGCCGGTGATCTCCTCGGTGGTCGCCGTCGACCGGGCCAGCATCCGCCGCAATCCGGCCCATCCCGGCCTGGTCATGGTCGATCTGGTGCTGATTTCCCGCGACGACGATACCCGCGTCATCCGCCATCTGGTCGACTGCCCGGTCCGGCGTCTGGCGCCCTTGCCGACCGAGGCCGTCTTTACGGGCGACGGCCTGCCCGAGGGGCTGGACTGGCGCGAGGGGGCGCCGGAGGACCTTTTCGCCGCCGCCTGCGAGACGCGCTGACCGCAAACGCCGCCGACCCCAAACGACAGCGGGCGCCGGTTTGGACCCGGCGCCCGCTGTCGCCCATCCCCCTGGGCAAGTCCGCCGTGGCCGCCTGGGCTTCCGCGGCCCGGCGGCGGTGAGGTCAGTGGTTCTGGATATAGGTCAGGAAGGTCTTCACTTCCTGATCCAGGCTTTGGGCGTCGCTGCTCAGTTTCGAGGCGGCGCCCAGCACTTCGCTGGCGCCGTCGCCGGTCTGACGGGAGGTTTCCGCGACTTCGGAGATATGGGCGGTGACGTCGCGGGTACCCTGGGCGGCCTCCTGGACGCTGCGCCCGATCTCGGCCACGGCGGCGGTCTGCTCCTGCACCGCTCCGGCGATGCCCGAGGCGATCTCGTCGATGCGGGTGATGGTGCCGGAGATGGTCCGGATGGCTTCGGCGGCGCGTTCGCTGACCTCTTGCACCTGATTGATCTGGCCGCTGATTTCCTCTGTGGCCTTGGCGGTTTGATTGGCCAGGGTCTTGACCTCTCCGGCGACGACGGCGAAGCCCTTCCCGGCGTCGCCCGCGCGGGCGGCCTCGATGGTGGCGTTGAGCGCCAGCAGGTTGGTCTGGTCGGCGATGTCGGAGA
>CAZFRK010000404.1:0-2378 GCA_964521375.1 uncultured Rhodobacterales bacterium | reverse complement strand
TCCCACCGCGGCCTGGGCCACGTCCACCGGGTGTTCAAGAAGGAAAAGGACACCGCCCGCCTGGAAGGCAACCACGCCATCGGCCACGTGCGCTATTCGACCTCGGGCGACCCGGCCATCCGCAATGTTCAGCCGCTCTACGCCGACCTCGCCTTCGGCGGTCTGGCCATCGCCCACAACGGCAACCTGACCAACGCCATGACCCTGCGCCACAAGCTGGTGCAGAAGGGCTGCATCTTCCAGTCGACCAGCGACACGGAAGTGATCATCCAGCTCATCGCCCGCTCGGAGAAGGTCTCCATCGAGGACCGCCTGATCGACGCCCTGAGCCAGATCGAAGGCGCCTACTCCCTGGTGTGCCTGACCCACGACAAGCTGATCGCCGTGCGCGACCCCATGGGCTACCGCCCGCTGTCGCTGGGCAGCCATGGCGACGCCACCATCTTCGCCTCCGAGACCTGCGCGCTGGACATTATCTCCGCCGAATTCGTGCGCGACGTGGAGCCCGGCGAGATGCTGGTGGTCGACCGCGTCGGCATGCGCAGCCTAAACCCCTTCCCCAAGCAGGAGAAGCGGTTCTGCGTCTTCGAGTACATCTACTTCGCGCGCCCCGACAGCTTCGTGGACGGCAATTCCGTCTATGAGGTGCGCAAGGAAATCGGCGCCGAACTGGCCCGCGAGACCCCGGTCGAGGCCGACGTGGTGGTGCCGGTGCCCGACTCCGGCATTCCCGCCGCCCTCGGCTACGCGCAAGAAGCGGGCATTCCCTTCGAACTGGGCATCATCCGCAACCACTACGTGGGCCGGACCTTCATCCAGCCGACCCAGAAGACCCGCGACATCGGCGTGCGCCGCAAGCACAACGCCAACAAGAAGTACCTGGAAGGCAAGCGGGTCATCCTGGTCGACGACTCCATCGTGCGCGGCACCACCTCCACCAAGATCGTCGAAATGGTCCGCCAGGCCGGGGCCAAGGAGGTCCACCTGCGCATCTCCTCGCCGCCGACGGCGCATCCCTGCTACTTCGGCATCGACACCCCGGAGCGGGACAAGCTGCTGGCCGCCCGCTTCGACGTCGAGGGCATGGCCCGCGTGCTGGGCGTCGACAGCCTGGCCTTCGTCTCCGTCGACGGCCTCTACCGGGCCGCCGGAATGCCCGAGCGCGACGACAGCGCGCCGCGGTTCTGCGACGCCTGTTTCACCGGTCATTACGCCAGCGCGCTGACGGATATCAATACGCCCGACCCCATGCGTGTGGTATCCCGCCTGAATGAGAAAAAGCGAGCCGGCTGAGGAGTGACAACAGGCATGAGCAAGCGACTGGAGGGCCGCGTCGCCCTGGTTACCGGGGCCTCGCGCGGGATTGGCCGCGCCGTGGCCCGCCGCTTCGCCGAGGAAGGCGCCACCGTGGTCGCCGTCTCGCGCACGCAGGGCGCCCTGGAGGAACTGGACGACGAGGTCCGGGGCTTCGGCGGCCAGATGGTCCTGGTGCCAGAGGACCTGCGCGATTCCGAAAAGATCGACCATATCGCCGCCGCCCTCTATCAGCGGTTCGGCAAGCTCGACATCCTGGTCGGCAACGCCGCCGTCCTCGGCACGCTCAGCCCCATGAGCCATACCAAGCCCGAGGACTTCGCCGACGTGATGAACACCAACCTGTCGGTGAACTGGCAGCTGATCCGCTACATGGAACCGCTGCTGCGCCAGTCCGACGCCGGGCGGGCGATCTTCGTCACCTCCTCCGTCGCCCGCGAGCCGCGCGCCTATTGGTCGGCCTACGCCGTCTCCAAGGCGGCCCTGGACTGCATGGTCCGCACCTGGGCCGAGGAACTGCGCAACACCCCGATCCGCGCCAACCTCTACGATCCGGGCCGCACGGCGACGCGCATGCGCGCCATCGCCTATCCCGGAGAGAACCAGGACGCCCTGCCGACCGCCGACAGCCACGCCGACGCCTTCGTCGACCTGGCCGTGCCGGGGTGCGACCGCCAGGGCGAGATCGTCATCGCCACGAAGGGCTGACGCCCTCCGGGGCCGTCCAGCCCGGCGCCGCGGACGCGCGCCCCCTTGGCATCGGGGCGCGCCATGCCCTATCTTCGGGCTCATGAGCGCCATCCCCATGTACGAAAAGCCGCCCGCCGGTCCCCGCGCCGAGTTCCGGTTGGCCAGCGACTACAAGCCCGCCGGCGACCAGCCGCGCGCCATCGAGGAGCTTATCGCCGGTGTCGAGGCGAAGGAGCGCGATCAGGTGCTGCTGGGCGTCACCGGGTCGGGCAAGACCTTCACGGTCGCCAAGGTGATCGAGGCGACGGGCCGCCCGTCGCTGATCATGGCGCACAACAAGACGCTCGCCGCCCAGCTCTATTCCGAGATGAAGT
>CAZFRK010000403.1:0-2380 GCA_964521375.1 uncultured Rhodobacterales bacterium | reverse complement strand
CCGGCCCGGTCCGCCCCGGCCCCATCCCTTCACCCGGTGGCTCGGTCCTTGCGCAGCACCAGGATGAAGTTGTTGGCGGGCATGGCGACGCGCTCCGTCAGGCGCAGGCCGCGCGGGGCGGCGGCGGCGGCGACCTCGGCCACGTCGCGGACGCCGAAGCGGGGATCGCGGCCCTTCAGCCATTGCTCGAAGGCTTCATTGGACGGCGCGGTATGGGCGCCGTCCACCCGGTAGGGACCGTAGAGCACCAGCGGTCCGCCCGCCGGCAGAAGGCGCCCGGCCTCGGCCAGAAGGCCGAGGGTCGCCCGCCACGGGCTGATGTGGACCATGTTGATGCAGACCAGCGCGTCGGCGTGGTCCACCGGCCAGGGCGGGGCGGCGGCGTCGAGCGCCAGGACCGGGCGCAGGTTGGGCAGGGCCGCCTCCTCCGCCCAGGCGGCGATGCTGGCCCGCGCCCCGGCGTCCGGGTCGCTCGGCTGCCAGGTCACGCCGGGCAGTCCGGCGGCGAAATGGACGGCGTGCTCGCCGGTGCCCGACGCCACCTCCAGGACCATGCCCGCGGGCGGCAGGACCCGGCGCAAGACGTCCAGGATGGGATCGCGGTTGCGGGCGCAGGCGGGCGCGGACTGTTTCATCGGTCCCCATGGAGCATCGGGCCTGGAACCGGGCCGTCCAGGCCATTAAGTTCAAGGAAGCGCGAGCCAACACCCGAACGGCGTGCTTCCGCGCGGCGTTGTTTTCGCGACCAGCGGATGATGGACTCCATGCTCGACAAGCTCAAAGCCTTTCTCTTTTCCGACGACGAGGCCGCCCGGCGCGGCGACGACGAGACCCTGGCCTTCGCCACCGCCGTCCTGCTGGCCGAGGCGGGCCTGATGGACGGCGACCTGGGCGCCGAGGAACGCGCCTGCATCGTTCCCCTGCTGACCAAGCGGTTCACCATGGACGAGGCCTCCGCCGGTGCCCTTCTGGACCGCGCCCTGGGCGAGGCGGAGGAAACCACCAACCTCTATTCCTGGGCCCGCCGCCTGAAGGACGGCCTGGACTACGACGAGCGCGTGGGCCTGGTGGAAATGCTGTGGGAGGTCGTCTACGCGGACGGCGTCCTGCACGACTATGAATCCAACCTGATGCGGCGCCTGGCCGGTCTGCTCTACGTCGAGGACCAGGACAGCGGCGCGGCCCGCAAACGGGCCATGGACCACCTCGGCCTCGGCTGATATTACAAGGCCCCGCATCCGACATTCGCCAACGGAGTCCCCCGCCGATGACTTACGTCGTCACCGAAAACTGCGTGAAGTGCAAGTACACCGACTGCGTCGAGGTCTGCCCCGTCGACTGCTTCTACGAGGGCGAGAACTTCCTGGTCATCAATCCGGACGAATGCATCGACTGCGGTGTCTGCGAGCCGGAATGCCCCGCCGAGGCCATCCTTCCGGATTCGGAAGCCAAGGCCGCCGACTGGGCCGCCTTCAACAAGCAGTACGCGGCGGAATGGCCGAACATCACCCGCAAGAAAGACCCCCTGGCCGACGCCGACGACTGGAACGGCAAGGCGGGCAAGGCCGACATGGTGTCGACCAAGCCGGGCGACGGCGCCTGATCGACCCGTCCAGGATGCCCGGCAAGGCGGCGAGTCGCCCGGGCCCCGCCGCCGACCGGGTCTGGTCCGCGTCGTGACGACGCGGCTTCAACTGCTTGATTCCCCTGGATTCCAGAGGGACTCGGGGGTGTTTGAACCTTTTTTTACCTGACAATTTTTGTCTCTTGTGTTATATACTATGCGTCCGCTGGGTTTTACGCGACGGACTTGCTTTCCATGACCGGAAGATCGGCACGGTCGCCTGAACGGCACCGGCAGGGATTTTAGTCCCCGAACCGCGTCCATGGAGAGGCTTCTAGAGGAACGCCCCGGCCGGCCCCATGGTCCGGACGGGTTTTTTACCGCCTCCTGACGGGCTTCGGACCCGGAGCAGACCCCGCGCGGCCCTTTCGGCACGCGGCTCCGGACAAGCTGTCGGTGGCGGCCGACGACCCTTCCCGACCCCGTCCGGCCCGGCTGTCCGACCCAATACGGCACCGGCCCCATGGACCAGATCGTGAAGGCCCCCGGCCCGGGCCCGTCCGGGCGCCAACGTTCATGTGGCACGAACGAAAGAGAACAATATGTCCAACCTGACCTTTTCCGCCGGCGATTACGTTGTCTACCCTGCCCACGGCGTGGGCAAGGTGTTGGAAATCGAGAAACAGGTCATTGGGGGCCATGAGCTGGAGCTGTTCGTCATCAGCTTCGAGCGCGAGCGCATGACGCTCCGCGTCCCCGTCGCCAAGGCCAAGAACTCCGGCCTGCGCAAGCTGTCCACGAAGAAGGTCATGGAAA
>CAZFRK010000402.1:0-2382 GCA_964521375.1 uncultured Rhodobacterales bacterium | reverse complement strand
GCTCCAGGTGCACGGGGCGCCCGCGGACGGCGACCGGAACGTCCGGATAGCGGGCGATGACGGTGATGTCCTCGGCCAGGAACTGGGCTTCCACCATGTTCAGGGACTGACGCACGCACAGGCCGGGGTCGAAGACCTCCTCGGCCTCGGCCTCCTTGCGGGAGAAGATGCGCATATGGTCGATGATCTCGCCCATGCGCCCGGCCTGCGACGTGATCAGGGACAGGACCCGCTCCATCTCCGGCGACAAGCCTCCTTCGCGTCCGTCGCCCTGGCCCGTCAGCATGGCCCCCTCCGCCGCCATGCGGATGACGTTCATGGGCTGGCTGAGTTCATGGGCCATGCCCGCCGCCATTTCGCCGAGCGTCGCCAGCTTGGCGGTCTGGATCAGCTGGCTCTGGACCGCCTTGCTCTCGCTGATGTCGCGCACCACCGTCTGGATGGCGGCCTGACCGCCGAAGGCGATGGCGGTCGAGGAAACCTCGGCGTCGAAGGGCCGCCCGTCGCGGTGCAGAAGCACCACCTCCGACCGCTCGGTGGGGCGCCCGGTGGCGATCAGTCCGCGCAGGCGGTCGGCGATCATCCCCAGGTAATCGGGATGAATGAAACTGGTCAACGGCTTGCCGATCAGGTCGTCGACCCCCTCGGCGCGGGTCACCGTCACCGCCCGGCTGTTGGCGAAGACGATGGTGCCGTTGACATGCACCAGGATGGCGTCGAGGGTCATTTCGGCGGTGGCCCGGTAGCGGTCCTCGCTTTCCATCAGGGCGCGTTCGGCCTGGCGGCGCTCGGTGATGTCCTGGACCAGGGCGGCGAAGACGGGCGGACGTTCGTGGGCCATGTACTGAAGCCGCACCTCCACCGGATAGGCGGTGCCGTCGCGACGCCGGAATCGGCTTTCGAAGGTGACGACCGTTCCGGGCTGGCGACGCAACGGCTCCAGGCGCCGCAACAGCGATACCTCGGTCTCCTCGGGCATGATGTCGAGCGGCGTCATGCTCTCCAACTGCTCCGGGGCCAGTCCCAGGTTGCGGCGCGCGCCCCGGTTGACCTCGGCGAAACGCAGGCTGTCGGCCTCGAAGATGTAGACCTCGTTGGCGGATTGATCGACGATGCGGCCCAGGCGGTTGATGGTCCGCTCGGCCTGTTCGCGACCCGAAATGTCGGTGGTCGTTCCGCGATAACCGCCAAAGCGGCCCCGCTCGTCGATGATCGGGGCGCCCGAAGTGATGAGCGTCCGGCGCGACCCATCGGGCAGGCGCACCGCGTAACGCATGTCGCGGAAGGGGCGGTGGGCGCGCAGGTCGTCCTCGTGCCGCTGCCAGGCTTCGTGGTCCTCGGGCGTCGTCAGGTCGACGATGTCCGACCGCAACAGCCCCAGCAGCGCCGAGGGGTCCAGCCCGACGATGCGCCGGAAGCCGTCGGAGACGTAGGTGAAGCGCATCCGGGCGTCGGCCTCCCACAGCCAGTCGGAGGCGCTTTCGGCGAAGTCGCGGAACCGCGCCTCGCTTTCCCGCAGGCGCCGCGTCCGTTCCTGAATGGTGCTCTCCATGGCGTCCTGGACCCGACGCAGGTGACCCAGCGCCTCCTGATGCTCGGCGGCCTCGCGCTCCAGGGCCGCGTGCTGGTCGCCCATCAATCGCTCCAGCCAGCGTGCCGCCAGCAGAAGGGCGAGGTAGAGCATGCCCATGACCGCGGCGACGGCGATGGTCAGGTCCCGCGCCGTGTCGCGCAGGCCCTCCATGGCCGGAGCCACGTCTTGATAGACCTCCAGGACGGCGGCCACGGGGCGCCCCGCGGTCGCCGCGCGCAAGGGCAGGTAGGTGGCGATGACATGGCGGCTGATCACCTCGCGGGCGCCGATCAGGAAGCGCCCCTGATCGCTGAAACCGCTCACCGTCTCCCCCCGCAGGGCGGCGCGGAACCGCGGATCGTCGGATCGCCGGGCGCCGACGGCCACGGGATTGGTCGATTTCAGGATGGTGCCGTCGGGCGCGTAGAGGTGGACCTTGACCAACGGCAGGACGCGGGTCGTTTCCTCGACCGCCCGCCAACCGGCCTCCAGGGAGCCGCTTTCGGCGGCGGAGGGAGTCCGCAGCCGCCCCAGGTCGTCGCCCATCAGGTCCTTGATGGCCCCGGCCAGATCCTCGGCCCGGGCCTGGGTCATGGCGGTCAGGTGGCCGACCATCAGGCGTTCGAACCCCAGGCCCAGCACCACGGCCCCCACGCCGAGGACGAAAAACAGGACGAAGGCCGCCAGACGGAAGGGCCGCACGCTGGGACGGGGCGGAACGCGCGAACCGTTGGACGGGCCGCGCGACAGCGGGGCGGGGGCGGCGGACAAGGGGGTGGGCCTCCGGAAAAGGCGAACGACGACGGGGC
>CAZFRK010000401.1:0-2386 GCA_964521375.1 uncultured Rhodobacterales bacterium | reverse complement strand
CGCCAACGGCACGGTGACCTTTTCAAGCTCCCCGGCTAAATTCGGGCAGAGTGCCTACGTGGCCAGCAGTGGCAACTATATTGCCGCGCCGGTCAATACCGACATGCAATTCGGGACCGGCGCGTTTACCATCGACTTTTGGGTTTATTTGACCACGCTGTCTGGGGATAATTCATTTTTCGAGCTTAATTATTATTACGCTGGAATCTATTTTAATTCGACCTCCACTGCTCTTTTGCCTCACTATTTCAATACCGGGACTGGACGGTCTGTTGCGTGGTCTCCAGTAATTTCGACATGGTATCACATCGCGCTTGTGCGTGACGCTTCGGGGACGGTTTATCTATTTTTGAATGGCGTATTGCTCGACAGTTGGACCGATACCGCCGACCTACAGCCAACCATCGGCACAAATAATTTTGTGATCGGCAATGCGCACCACGCCACTAGCCGAACGCTAGATGGGTATATTGATGAATTTCGAGTGTCGAAAGGCATTGCCCGATGGACGGCGAATTTTGATTTGCCGACTGCCGCGTATGGGATAGATTATAGGATCGCTGGCCTAGCGCCACAGGCGACCACAACCCGGAGCGGCTTTGTCTCATTTGCGGCGCTGGCAGATTTACGGCAGGATTTGCGCGAAAACTCGGCAATCGCCCAAGCCGATCTATCCGCCCGCCAACTATCCGGGTTTTCCGGACAGATCGATTTGCGCCAGGACGTGCGTCTATCCGGCCTCTCTCTATCGGCAGACCTGATTCGCGAATTGTTTTTTGCCGGTATTGATGCGCAGACCAGTATTACCAGCCAGCGTCGGGCGGCGGTATTGCCTGTCGCGGATATTACCCGGACCGCTATGGCCGGCGGCGGCGGGTGGGCTGATGTGACCGCGCCTAGTTATTTAGGATTGCTTAATAACTCCGATCTGTCTGGAAATCGGCTGGCTGGAATTGACGACGCCCTAGAAATCCGCGCTTCCCTAGCCGCCGGCCTAGACAATCACGCCGAGACCTGGACGCGGGAAGCCTACGCGGTCTACCTAGACGGCGAATATCTAGCAGACATTCCTGCCGAGCCAGAGGGAAGCGAAACTAATACGCTGTCGTTGGGCGAGCTGGAGGACGGAACGTATACCGTGACGATCTATCCGCGCGGACGATTTTGGCGAGAGACGGGCGCCGGGAAAACATTGACCGTGGTCGTTACTGACGGCTCAGTGTCGGCCGTAATCCTGCCGACCGTGGAAAGTGTCGGTATAACCTATGAGTCCGGCTTGACCGTTATCGGCTGGGCCTTACCCGAGGCGTTTGGCGCAAGCGAGGTGACGCGGTTCGGCCTATGGTACGCAGCCGAAGGAGAGACGCCGGACACCACGCTCGATCCGGATGATACGGTTCCGGCATGGCAAGGCGCGGGCACGCGCTATCAGGCGTTCCGCGAACAATCCAGCGGCGCGGCGGAAGTGGTCTCGATATGCTGTTTGGATTCGTCCAGCAACCGCGGTCCGGCCGTGACGGTAAATATTCCCGCCCTGGACGATGCCCCGTTGTCGCCGGCAAACCAGCGGGCAGAAGAAGCCGGCGCTTGACATTGTTGTGATAAAGGTATAAAATATTAGTGGAGGTTATGGAGGCGGGCAACCCCTCCCCAGCTGTATCGGGATGAGCCCGGTTGACCTCCACTTAATTTAAGTCGCGTTACCTGTATTACCTCATCTAGGTGTTTTTTCCATATTCCATCAAATTTCATAAAAAGCCCAGTTTATATGGGCTTTTTTGCATTTTAGGTTAGGCGCTTGAGCGCTAGCAGAAAAAAACACCTGGTGCGCGAGGCTCGGAAATTTTTGGCCAACCAACCACATATGGCCGACAGCAATGGATACTGGCGCGGGCTGAGCGCTCGCCAGGTGCTCTCTGCGTGATTTGATCCCGCCCGGGGGCATATAGTCCAGGGCATATAGGAGCTATCAGAATGACCCCCTCAGACCTACACTCCAGCCGAATAGCCCTGGGCATGACCCAGGCCCAGTTGGCTGGCGCCCTTGGGACCACACCTAATACTGTCGCCCGCTGGGAGCGGGGTGAACTAAAAATAGAGAGGCCGGAAACGCTGGCCCTAGCCCTAGAGGCGCTGGAGGCCCGCCAATGATCATATTTTGCGGTACCAATAAATTTTCTTAAATATTTTCTTGACAAATAATATTTATGAGGTAAATTCAAACTCGGACGAACAAACAGCAAACGGAGAATATCCCAAAAACTTTCAAAGCCTGGCGCGGTTGGAATCCTCTCTCACTCCGTTTGAGCTGATTCGTCCAACCAGCCGCGCCGGGCGGCGGTATTGCCTGTCGCGGATATTACCCGGACCGCTATGGCCGGCGGCG
>CAZFRK010000400.1:0-2411 GCA_964521375.1 uncultured Rhodobacterales bacterium | reverse complement strand
TCGCCGGTGATGACCGCGACCTCGCCCTCGAAGTCGATGCCCCAGGCCTCGTCCCCCATGGCGATGGCGTCGCACGGCCCCAGGAAGGCGTCCGAGCCGCCCTGATACATCAGGGGATCGGTCCAGAAGCTCTCCGGCATCTCGGCGCCACGCGCCTTGCGCACCAGTTCCACGTGGTTGACGTAGGCCGATCCGTCGGCCCATTGGAAGGCGCGCGGCAGGGGGCTGCCGCATTGCTCGGCGTCGAAGGGCTCGGCGTCGGCGACCTCGCCCTTGTTCAGGGCGTCGTACCGCTCCTGAAGCCGGGGCGCCAGGGCCTCCCAGTCGTCCAGGGCCGCCTGAAGGGTCGGCGCGATATCGGGAACGGCGACGCGGGACGAAAGGTCGCGGGAGACGAGGACGAGGCGACCGTCACGGCCATGCCGAAGGCTGGCGCACTTCATTACGACTGACCCTCCGTCCCGGCGTATTCCTTCTCGTGCATCCAGGCGGCGTGCTTGGGCGCCCGCTTGGTCCGCGACCACTCTTCCAGCATCGCCCACTTCACGTCATCGAGCTTGCGGTTCATGTCCGGCGTGCCGATGTCGGCGGCCAGTTCGACGCGATGACCGTTGGGGTCGAAGAAATAGATGGACTTGAACAGGGTATGGTCCGTCGGGCCGACCACGTCGATGCCGTCCGCCTCCAGGCTGGCCTTGGTGGCCAGAAGGTCATCCATGCTCTCCAGCTTGAAGGCGATGTGCTGCACCCAGGTCGGCGTGTTGGGATCACGCCCCTGCTCCGGCGAGTTGGGCAGTTCGAAGAAAGCCAGGATGTTGCCTTTACCCGCGTCCAGGAAGATGTGCATGTAGGGGTCCGGCTCCTTGGTGGAGGGAACCTTGTCCTCGGCGATGGCCAGCACGAAGTCCATGTTCAGGTGCTTGCCGTACCATTCGACGGTTTCCTTGGCGTCACGGCACCGATAGGCGACGTGATGGATGCCTTGCAGCTTCATGGCTCATTTCCTCTGTCTGCACCGGCTTGGCGCCGGGGTGGAGCTGTGGCTCTGTCGGGACCGGCGCGCCCTGTCGGAAAAGGGTCCGGATGAGACACGCCCTGTGATAGTATCGTCCGAAACCAATTTAGTTTCATGTGTAACCAATTCCAAGGGGAATCTTCGGTGATCGGTCGGGGCATGACACCCAGCGACGATGACGGCGCATCCGCCACTTACAGGCGCGGCGGCCTGGACTCGCTGCTTCAGTTGGACCTTTTCGTTCCGTATCGTCTGGTCATCCTGGCCAATACGGTCAGCCGGGCCTTTGGGCACTACTACGCCGAACGCTTCGACCTGACGATCCCCGAGTGGCGGGTCATGGCCATCCTCGGCCCGGTCGGCACGGAAGAGGACATCTGCGCCAACACCCTGGTCGGACGCACCGGCATGGACAAGGTGCAGGTCAGCCGCGCCGTTGCCCGCATGCACCAGTCGGGATTGATGGACCGCGCGACCGACCCCAACGACCGGCGCCGGTCGGTGTTGCGCCTGACCGAAAAAGGCGCCGCCATGTACCGCGAGATCGCCCCCGCCGCCTTGGCCTTCGAGGACGAGCTTCTGGAAACCCTGTCCACGGAAGAGCAAATCACCCTCGACCACCTGATCACCAAGCTGACCCGCGCGGGACGCCAATTGGAGCGCGACAAGGAGCCGCGCGGTGAGTCCTGACGACACACGCCCTGACCGTCCGGTGTTCGAATACCGCAAGCGCGACCGCCGCCACTGGGAGCGGCTGACCGCCCTGTTCGAGGCCAACGGCCTGGGTCCCCGCGACATCCTGGGAAACTTTCCCGCCTATGTGCGCCGCCGCGACCTGCCGCGCTTCCTGGCCCACTACGAGTTGTTCAAACGGGTCGTCGACCTGCCCGGTTCCATCCTCGACCTGGGCGTCTATCGCGGGGCCAGCTTCTTCACCTGGGCCAAGCTTCTGGAGACCTTCTGCCCGGCGGACCGGACCCGCAAGGTCTACGGAGTCGATCATTTCAAGGGCCTGATCGACTTCACGGAGGCCGACGGCCCGAAGGTGGACCGTACAGGCGCCAGCGGCCCGGACCCGGCACGCTGGAAGGCCGACGCCGACCACGCGCGCACCCTGGTGGAGCTGCACAACGACGACGGACTGATCGCCGGTGTCGAACGCTGCGTCCTGCTGGAAGGCGAGGTCACCGAGGTTCTTCCCCGCCTCCTGAGCGAGCAGCCGGGCCTGCGGATCAATCTGCTGCACCTGGACATGGACCTTCACGCGCCGACCGCCTTCGCCCTCGAAACCCTCTGGCCGCTGGTGGTCGAGGGCGGCTTAGTGGTGTTCGACGAATACGGCCTGCCCCCGTGGGAGGGCGAGACCAAGGCCGCGGACGATTTCCTGAAGGCCCTG
>CAZFRK010000399.1:0-2437 GCA_964521375.1 uncultured Rhodobacterales bacterium | reverse complement strand
GACGCAGACCGTGCCCGCGCGCTTGCATTCCATGCATTGGCTGTAGCGTGGCACGTTGGGTTTGCGCCCGGCCAGGGTGGCGGACAGAACTTCCAGAAGCTGATGCTTGTTGACCGGGCAGCCGCGCAGTTCGAAATCCACCGGCACATGGTCGGCGATGCCCGTCGAGGTCGCCAGGGTGTCGATGTATTCAGGGCGCGCATAGACGGCGCGGATGAAATCGCGGTGATCGGCGAAGTTCTTCAGCGCCTGGATGCCGCCGGAATTGGCGCAGGCGCCGATGGCGATCAGGCTGCGCGACTGGCGGCGCACCGTCTGCAGGCGTTCGGCGTCGTGGCGGGTGGTGATGGAGCCTTCCACCAGGCTGATGTCGTAGGGGCCCTTGGCGGTGGCGCGGGTGGCTTCCAGGAAATAGGCGATCTCCACCGCCCCGGCGATGTCGAGCAGCTCGTCCTCCAGGTCCAGGAGGGACAACTGGCAGCCGTCGCAGGAGGAAAACTTCCAGACGGCGAGCTTGGGCCGCGTGCGCGTCATGGCACCCTCCCTGTTCCTAATATTCGGCCAGCGTCAGAAGATCGGCGATGGCCGCGTAGTTGAAGACCGGGCCGTCCTTGCAGACGAAGCGCCCGCCCCATTGGCAATGGCCGCAGAAGCCGACGGCGCATTTCATGTTGCGCTCCATGGACAGCCAGACGGCGTCCCGATGCACGCCCTTGCGGACCAGGGCCTCGGCGGCGAAGCGCATCATGACCTCGGGTCCGCAGACGTAGGCGGTGGTGTTGCGGGCGTCGAAGCCGCCGCGGTTGACCAGTTTCGTCACCACGCCGACGGGTCCGGCCCACTGGCCGGTGGCGCGGTCGACGGTGACGTCCACCTGCATGTCGAAGCGGCCCCGCCATTCGCGCACCTCGGCGTCGAACAGGATGTCCTCGGGGGTGCGGGCGCCGTAGAGGATCAGCACCTTGCCGTAGCGGGCGCGCTCGGCCATGACGCTGTAGATCAGCGGGCGCAGCGGCGCCAGACCGATGCCTCCGGCGACGATCACCACGTCGCGCCCCGCCGCCGCCTCCACCGGCCAAGCCGATCCGAAGGGGCCGCGCACGCCGATTTCCTGGCCCGCCTTCATCTTCCACATGGCGTTGGTCACGGTGCCGACGGCGCGCGTGGTGTGGGTCAGCACGTTGGGCCGCGCCGGGTCGCCGGAGATGGAGATCGGCACCTCGCCGACGCCGAAGACGTAGAGCATGTTGAACTGCCCCGGCAGGAAGCGGAAGAGCGCGCCCTCCGGGACGTCCAGATCCAGGGTGAAGGTGTCGTTCAGTTCCTTGCGCACGCGATTGACGCGGAAGGGAACCGGGACCATGGGATCGGCGGCGTGGCCCGGTCCCTCGGCCCTGGAGGCAAGATCGGCGGCGGCGGTTTCGGTCATGGTATCGGCCCTCCTTGCGGGTGGGCGTAGACGTCCATCATTTGCAGGCGCGAGGCGTGCAGGCGCTCGCCCATGACGGCGATGAAGCGGCGCATCAGGTGGAAGGCCAGTTCGTGGTCCTCCTCCAGCTTCTTGCGCAGGCAGACGGCGTCCAGGCTGATGAGGCGGGCGGCCGTGGTGGCCCGGGCGTCGAAGGTCCAGCGGTAGGGCGCGACCAGCCACGACCAGCCCAGGATGTCGTCCTCGTGCAGGGTCTGGAGCTGCACCTTGCCGCCCGGCGGGGCGGCCACCTCGACGGCCACCGTGCCTTGACGGATAAGGTAGAACTTATCGGCGTCGCCGCCTTCCCGGAACACCATGGCGCCGGCCTCGAACACTTCGTTGGCCGCGCAGCCGCCGAGTGTTCGCAGCATCTCCTCGCTCATGCCGTCGAAGAACGGATGGGTGTGCAGAAGCTTGTCGAGGCCGTCGATCTGAACCATGTGCTATCCCCCAATGCATCCGGCGTCCCACCTGCTAGCGGTGGGTCTGGTCGGTCTCCTTCGCCGCCAAGGCGGCGGCTTCCTCGGTGATGTCGATGCCCACCGGGCACCAAGTGACGCAGCGCCCGCAGCCGACGCAGCCGTCGCGCCCGAACTGATCGAACCAGGTGGACAGCTTGTGGGTGACCCACTGGCGATAGCGGGCGTCGGTGCCTTCGCGGACGAAGCCGCCGTGGATATAGCTGAACTCCAGGCTGAAGCAGCTGTCCCAGACGCGCGTGCGCTCGCTGTCCTGGGCGTCCAGGCTGGTCGTCTCCTCGACCGTCGAGCAGAAGCAGGTCGGGCAGGCCAGCGTGCAGTTGCCGCAGGACAGGCACCGCTCCGCCACGTCCTGCCAATGGGTGTCGTCCAGGTGGCGGGCCAGCAGGCCGCGGTAGTCCTGGGGCAGGGTCCGGCCCTGGCCGTCGGCGGTGGCGCGGGTCAGGGCGTCACGGGCGGTGCAATGGGCGCTCTCCGCGGCTTCGAG
>CAZFRK010000398.1:0-2505 GCA_964521375.1 uncultured Rhodobacterales bacterium | reverse complement strand
GCCGAAGGCGACGTTGCCGGCCACCGTCAGATGCGGAAACAGCGCGTAGTCCTGAAACAGGAACCCGACGCCGCGCTTTTCCGGCGGCACGGCCAGGCCGTCTCCGGCGACCTGTCGCCCACCGATCCAGACGCGCCCGGACCGCGGCGTCTCCAGGCCCGCCGCGATGCGCAGGGTGGTGGTCTTGCCGCAGCCCGACGGCCCAAGCAGGCAGAGGAACTCCCCCGGCGCGATGCTCAGACTGACGTCCGTGACCACCTCGGCGTCGCCATAGGCGTGATGGACGCCCTCCAGGCGCAATCCGGCCTCTTCGGGCAGGGCCTCGGGACGCACCCGGGTCGGGCGGACGGGGGCGATGCGAACCATCAGTCGTCGTCTCCTTCCAGCAGGTCGAACTGGCCGCCGGAGCGTCCCTTGTCGCCTTTGCGAGCGGACACCTCGGCCTCGTCCTCCAGATCGACCAGGACGCCGTCGTCTCCGGCCCGCGCGCCATAGGCCGCCAGGGCCGGGCGGGCATCCAGCAGACCGGCGGCCTTAAGGTCGTCCAGTCCCGGCAGATCCTTCAGGCTTTCCAGCCCGAAGTGGTCCAGGAAGGCGCCGGTGGTGCCCCATGTCAAGGGTCGCCCCGGGGTGTCACGACGACCCCGGGGCCGGATCCATCCCGCCTCCATGAGGATATCCAGGGTTCCCTTCGACAGGGCCACCCCGCGAATATCCTCGACCTCGGCCCGCGTCACCGGCTGATGATAGGCGATGATGGAGAGGGTCTCGAGGGCCGCCCGCGACAGGCGGCGGCTTTCCACCTGCTCGACGCTGAGCATGGGCGCCAGGTCGGGCGCCGTGCGGAAGGCCCAGGCGCCGTCCGTCCGCCGCAGGATGATCCCGCGCCCGTCGTAACGATCCGCCAGGTCGGCCAGCAAGGCCCGGATATCGGCCCCGTCGGGCAGGCGGTCGGCCAGAACCTTCTCCGGCAGGGGTTCGGACGCCGCGAACAGAAGCGCCTCCAGGATGCGGAGGTTCTGGTGGTGGTCGACGTCGAAGCCGTCGCTGTCCGTCACGCGCCGGTCTCCCCTTCCCCGATAGCCTGTTCGGCGGGTCCGTTCATTTCGCCTTGGCCCTCGTCCTGGCCCAGGTCTTGGTCTTCGTCCACCTCGTCCGCGCCGCCACCGTCGGCCCTGGCCCGGATGTGAATGGGCGAAAAATGCCCGCCCTCCTGCCGCAACTCAAGCTTTCCCTGCTTCACCAGTTCCAGGGAGGCGATGAAGTGGGCACAGACGGCGGAGCGGCGGAGCAAGGGCTCCTCCAGGTCGGTCGGCAGGTAGTGCTGAAGGACGGTCCAATCCGGCATGGTCCCGAGGACGCGCTCTAGACGGCGGATGGCGTCGTCCACCGAATAGAGGGTCAGGGGTTCGATCTCCAGCGCGCTGGCCCCTTCCCGCCGCTTGTGATCGGCATAGGCCTTGAGAAGATCGTAGAGGCTGACGTCCCACAGCGCGTGGGACACCACGGACACGCCCTCGGGCATGCCGCGCGGATGGACGTCCCGCCCGAGCAACGGTCGCTCCATCAAGGTCTGCCCGGCCTCCTGCATGGCTTCCAGGCGTTGCAGTTGGAATTGCAGGGCGGCGGCCAGTTCCTCGCCGCTCGGCTCCTCGTCACCCGGCTCGGGCGGCAGCAGAAGGCGCGACTTGAGGTAGGCCAGCCAGGCCGCCATGACCAGATAGTCGGCCGCCAGTTCCAGGTTCTCGCGCCGCGCCTCGGTCACGAACTCCAGGTACTGCTCGGCCAGGGCCAGAATGGAGATCTGGATCAGATCCACCTTCTGGTCGCGGGCCAATCGCAGAAGAACGTCGATCGGCCCTTCGAAGCTTCCCAGGTTGACGACGAGCGCCCGCAGGCCGTCGGCGGCGGCCTCGCCGACGCGGTCTTCCTCGAACGGCTCCGCCGGGGCCATGCCTAGAGAATTCCGACCAGGGTCAACAGGAGGTCGCGCAAATAGACGACCGGCAGGCCGACGACGCTGCTGAACAGATCCCAGTTCTGGCCCAACCGGCTACCGACCATGGGCAGAAGGAACAGCACGCCGATCAGCAGGAGGATGCCGTACCGTTCCAGGCGCGCCAGACGCACCGCCAGCGGATAAGGCAGCAGGCCGACGGCCACCCGTCCGCCGTCCAGGGGCGGCAGGGGGATCATGTTGAAGACGGCGAGCACCAGATTGAGCAGCAACAGTTTCGACAGGGTCTCCAGGACCCAGACGTGGGTCAGGGAAACGCTGTCCCCGACGGGCATGGCCACGCTCAGGGCGACCGCCGCGAAAACGGCCAGCGCGAGGTTCGTCCCGGGTCCGGCGAGGGCGACCAGAACCATGTCCCGGCGGGGATGGCCCAGCCGCCGGAAATTCACCGGCACGGGCTTGGCCCAGCCGAACAGAAAGGGCGCGCCGGTAACGAACAAAAGGCCCGGCACCACCACGGTCCCCATGGGATCCACGTGCCGCAGGGG
>CAZFRK010000397.1:0-2510 GCA_964521375.1 uncultured Rhodobacterales bacterium | reverse complement strand
AGGTCGATGACGGAGATGTCCTCGGCCTTGTCGGCGTCAAGAGAGGTCTCGATCATTTGGGCCAGGGCGTCCAGGCCGAGATCGGAATAGGGCGTACTTATGGTCCACTCCCTTGGTTGGCCTCCCCCGCCGCGCCGTCGCGACGGGTTCGGATGGCGGTCGCCGAGGCGGAATGCCGCCGGATCGGCAGGAACACCCATGCCGGGGGCTCCCGACCGGCCAACGCCCGGCCCCTGTGGGCGGGCAGGCGGAACGTGGCGAACCGTCGTGCCGCCAGACCGGTCAACGCGGACATAGAATAGGGTCCACGGTCCAGAATCGCAACCGGCACTCTATGAAAGATCGCCGTCCAGCGCCGCCAGCGCGGGATCTGGAGCAGGTTGTCGGCCCCCATCAGCCACAGAAAGGTGACGTTGGGGAAGGCCCGCGTCAGATGCGCCAGGGTTTCCGCCGTGTACGTCGTGGCCAAGTGGCGTTCGATGTCGGTGACGCGGATACGCGGATGGGCCGCCGTGCGCCGCGCCCCCGTCAGGCGGTCGGCCAGCGGCGCCATCCCGCTCCGGGGCTTCAGTGGATTCTGCGGGCTGACCAGCCACCAGACCTCGTCCAGGCCCAGGCGCTTCATGGCCTCGCAGGAGATGTGGCGGTGGCCGTCGTGGGCGGGATTGAACGAGCCGCCCAGCAGGCCAACGCGCAGGCGGCGGCGGTCGCCCCACGGCGACAGCGGAAAGCCTCCCGGCGCCCTCATGGCCGCGTCTCCCGGCCTCCGGCGGGCCTCAGGGGCGGCACTGCCCCGTCCCCCGCACCTTGTACTTGAAGGTGGTCAACTGTTCGACGCCGACCGGCCCGCGGGCATGCATCTTGCCCGTCGAAATGCCGATTTCCGCCCCCATGCCGAATTCCCCGCCGTCGGCGAACTGGGTCGAGGCGTTCCACATCAGGATGGCGCTGTCCACTTCGTTCATGAACCGCTCGGCGGCGACTGCGTCCTCTGTGACGATGCCGTCCGTATGCTGGCTGGAATGCGCCTGGACGTGGGCGATGGCCTCGTCCAGACCGGCGACCACGCGGATCGACAGGATGGCGTCCAGGTATTCGGTGTCCCAGTCCTCGTCCGTGGCGGGCGTGACGCGGCCGTCGATGGCCTGGGCCTCGGCGTCGCCGCGCAGCGCGCATCCGGCGTCGATCAGGTCGTTGGCGATGGCGGGCAACTGCGCCGCCGCGACGGCGCGGTCGATGAGCAGGGTTTCGGTGGCGCCGCAAATGCCGGTCCGCCGCATCTTGGCGTTGAAGACCACGCGGCGCGCCGTTTCGGCGTCCGCCCCGGCATGCACGTAGGTATGGCAGATGCCTTCCAGGTGCTTGAACATGGGGATGCGGCTTTCCGCCGAAATCCGCTCGATCAGGCTCTTGCCGCCGCGCGGCACGATGACGTCGACGGTATCTTCCATTCGCAGCAGGATGCCGACGGCGGCGCGGTCGGTGGTCGGCACCATCTGGATGCAGTCCTCGGGCAGCCGCGCCAGGTCCAGGCCGGTGTGCAGGCAGTCCAGGATGGCGCGCGAGGAGTGGAAGCTTTCCGAGCCGCCGCGCAGGATGGCGGCGTTCCCCGACTTCAGGCAGAGTGCGCCGGCGTCGGCGGTGACGTTGGGCCGGCTTTCATAGATGATGCCGATGACGCCCAGCGGCACGCGCACGCGCTCGATCTTCAGGCCGTTGGGACGGTCCCAGGCCGCCAGGATCTGGCCGACCGGATCGGCCAGCCCGGCGATGTCTTCCAGGCCGCGCGCCATGCCCTCGATACGGTCGTCGTCGAGCAGCAGGCGGTCGAGCATGGAGGGCGCCAGCCCCTTGGCCCGTCCGGCCTCCATGTCCTTGTCGTTGGTCGCCTTGATGGCCGGGGCGTTGAGGCGGATGGCCTTGGCCATCTCCATGAGCGCGCGGTCCTTCGCTTCGCTGGAGGCGGTGGCGAGAACACGGGCGGCGGCCTTGGCCTTGTCGCCCATGTCCCGCATCTGCTGCTCGATGGAAGTCATCTCATCCCTCATGGTCAGTCCAGGACCAGATTGTCCCGGTGGATCAATTCCTCCCGGCCACGGTAGCCGAGGAGTCCCTCGATGTCCTGCGACTTGTGGCCGGCGATGACGCGCGCGTCGTCGGACCCATAGGCCGACAGGCCCTTGCCCAGATGGCCGCCGTCCGGTCCCTGGACCTCGATCAGGTCGCCGCGTTCGAAGGTTCCCTCGACCGACGTCACGCCCGCCGGCAACAGGCTCTTGCCCGAGGTCAGGGCGCGCGCCGCCCCGGCGTCGATCTTGACGCTCCCCAGCGGTCGCATGGACCCCGCGATCCACAGTTTCCGCGCCGAGGCGGGGGTGGTGCGCGGCAGGAACCAAGTGCCCGGGCCGCCCTCCTCGAGGCGCCGCAGCGGATGCGGCGCCTTGCCCGGCGCGATGACCATGGCGCAGCCCGCGCCCATGGCGATATGGGCCGCCATCAGCTTGGTGACC
>CAZFRK010000396.1:0-2526 GCA_964521375.1 uncultured Rhodobacterales bacterium | reverse complement strand
GGAACAGCTTGGTGCGGTCGTTCTGCGGGTGGTTGAAGAAGGTGTCCGGGTCGTTCTGTTCGACGATCTGCCCGGCGTCCATGAAGATCACGCGGTTGGCGACCCGCTTGGCGAAGCCCATTTCGTGGGTCACGCAGAGCATGGTCATGCCGCTTTCGGCGAGGTCGATCATGACGTCCAGAACCTCGGAGATCATTTCCGGATCGAGGGCCGAGGTCGGCTCGTCGAACAGCATGATGCGCGGGTTCATGCAGAGCGAGCGGGCGATGGCCACGCGCTGCTGCTGGCCGCCCGACAATTGGCCCGGATATTTGTGCGCCTGATCGGGGATCTTCACGCGCTCCAGGAACCGCATGGCCGCTTCCTCGGCCCGCTTGCGCGGCTCCTTGCGCACCCAGATGGGCGCCAGGGTGCAGTTCTCCAGCACCGTCAGATGTGGGAAGAGGTTGAAGTGCTGGAACACCATGCCGACTTCGCGGCGGATGTCGTCGATATGCTTGATGTCCTCGGTCAGCTCGATGCCGTCGACGACGATGGAGCCTTCCTGGTGGGTTTCCAGGCGGTTGATGCAACGGATCAGCGTCGACTTGCCGGACCCGGACGGCCCACAGATGACGATGCGTTCTCCCTTGCCGACGCTCAGGTCGATGTCCTTCAGCACGTGGAAGGTGGAGTACCACTTGTTGAGCTTGCTGATCTCGATGATCGGGGCGCCGTCCTCGACGGCCTGGGCGGTGGTTTCGGTGCTCATGGTCTGTCTTACCTGTGGCCGGTGTCGAGTTTGCGTTCAAGGACCTGGCTGTAGCGGGACATGCCGTAGCAGCCGAACCAGAAGATGAGCGCGGCGAAGACGTAGGCTTCGATGTCGTGGCCTTTCCATTCGATGGAGCGCGAGGCCATCTGCGACATGTTCAGCAGGTCCAGGAGGCCGATGATGGCCACCAGGGAGGTGTCCTTGAACAGCTCGATGAAGGTGTTGACGATGCCGGGGATGGAGATCTTCAGCGCCTGGGGCAGGATGATCAGCCCCATCATGCGCCAATAGCCCAGCCCCAGGGCGGAGGCCGCCTCGAACTGACCCTTCGGGATGGCCTGCAGGCCCCCGCGAATGGCTTCCGCCGTATAGGCCGACTGGAACAAGGTGATGCCGATCAGGGCACGGGCCACCTTGTCGAACTCCATGTCCGACGGGAAGAAGAGCGGCAGCATGACGGACGCCATGAACAGGATGGTGATCAGCGGCGTGCCGCGCCAGAACTCGATATAGATGACCGAAATGGTGCGGATGACCGGCATCTTCGACCGCCGCCCCAGCGCCAGCAGGATGCCGATGGGCAGCGCCGCGACGATGCCGGTGGCGGCCAGGACGAAGGTCAGCATGAAGCCGCCCCACTGCGACGTCTCCGCCACCGGCAGGCCCAGCCAGGCGCCGTGGATGAGGGCGAAGAAGACGAAGGGGTAGACGGCCAGCAGAAGCACGGCGACCACCTTCTTAAAGGGGAAGCCGTTGATCAGCAGCGGGATGATCAGGGCGGCGAACAGGCCCAGGCCCAGCACCGGGCGCCACACCTGATCGGGATTGGCGCCGTAGTAGAGGCCGAAGAGGATCTGGTCCAGGCGCACCTTGATGAAGGTCCAGCAGGCGCCGTCCGGGCTGGCCTCGCAGGCGTCGCGGGTGACGCCCGACAGGGTCGCCTTGAGCAGCGCCCAATCGATGATCGGCGGGATGACCAGCCACAGAAGGTAGAGGCCGACCAGCGTGCCCAGCGTGTTCCAGACCGACGAGAAAAGATTGCGCCGCATCCAGCCGATGACGCCGATCTGCGAGGCCGGAGGCTCGCGGTCGGGCAGGGGGTCGTGGCGCAGATAGTCGCCGTCGCGGTCCGGAGCGTCGTCCGTTTCGTAGGGATTGCGGTCCATGGCCTATCGCTCCGTCAGCTGGACACGTTTGTTGTACCAGTTGAGCAATCCCGAGGTGATGATGCTCAAGGTCTCGTAAACGGCGACGGTCATGGCGATGATGACCAGGGCCTGACCCGTCTGGTTCAGCGAAATGCCGGCCCACAGGTTGACCAGTTCCTCATAGGCGATGGCGACGGCCAGCGACGAATTCTTGGTCAGGTTCAGGAACTGGCTGATGCTCGGCGGAATGATCACCCGCATGGCCTGCGGGATGATGACCAGCCGCAGGGCCTGGGTGCGATGCAGGCCGAGCGCCGAGGCCGCTTCCGTCTGGCCGTAGGAGACCGCCGTGATGCCGCCGCGCACCGTTTCGGCGATGAAGGCGGCGGTGTAGGTGGAGAGCGCGAACCACAGCGAGAACAGCGGCAGCGGGATCTTCATGCCGCCGGTGAAATTGAAGGTGCCCAGTTCCGGCACGTCCCAGGCGAAGGGGCGCCCGGTCAGGAAGTAACCGACGAGGCCGACCGCCAGGATGGCGGCCACCCCGACGCTCACGGCGGGGAACCGTTGGCCGGTCGCGTCCTGGCGCGCCTTGGTCCATTTGCGCAGGGCGACGGCGCCGAC
>CAZFRK010000395.1:0-2554 GCA_964521375.1 uncultured Rhodobacterales bacterium | reverse complement strand
TTGGCCAGGCAGGCGCCGTAGAAGGTGGTCAGCAGGGCGACCGCCATGCCCGGCCCGATGGCCGCCGGGTCGGACAGGTTGCCGAGCATCTGCACCAGACCGATCAGGGTGCCGATCAGGCCCATGGCCGGGGCCACTTCGGCGGCGCGGCGCAGGACGGCGATGGTGCGGTCGTGGCGCTGACGCCGGGCCGCGACGTCCTCGCGCAGCACCGCCTCCACCTCGCCCGGCTCGACGCCGTCGATGACCAGTTGCAGCCCCTTATGCAGCAGCGGCTCGCCGCGGGTTCCGTCGTGCGTCGGGCCTTGCAGCTTCAGGATGCCGTTGAAGCGGGCGAATTCGGCGACTTCCAGCAGGTGGATGGCGGCGGCGCGCGGATCGCGGCTGCTGTAGGTCACCGTGCGCGTCGTGACGGTCACCGCGTGGCGCAGTTCCGACCATGTGAAACCGGCCATGGTGACCAGCGCCGTGCCGCCGAGGACGATCAGGACGGCGGGCAGGTTGAGGAAGGCGAGCGGACTGCCGCCCAGCACGATGGCCGCCGCCATGAGGGCGACGGCGCCCAGGATGCCGACCAGCGTGGTGACGTCGAAGACGGTGCGGCTGCCGCCGCGCCCGGCGACGCGGGTGTCGAAGGCGCGCGGCGCCGGACCGCCCGGCCCGCCGTCGGTCCCCAGACCGGTCCCCAAGCCGGGCGGGCCGCCGCCGTCCTGGCCGTCCATCGGGCGCGGGCCTTGCGCGGCGCTGTTGTCCTGGGCGCTGGGCGCCATGGCGCGGTTTACTCCTTAGGACCGGTCGGTCTTGATGATTTCCGTCATGGTGATGCCCAGGCGCTCTTCCACCACCACCACCTCGCCGCGGGCGACAAGGCGGTTGTTGACGTAGATGTCCACGGCCTCGCCGACCTTGCGGTCCAGTTCGACCACGGCGCCGCGGCCCAGCTTGAGAAGCTGGTTGACCTGCATGTGCGACTTGCCGAGCACCGCGGAGACCTGCACCGGGATGTCGTAGACCGCCTCCAGGTCGGCCGCCGAGCGCGGCTTGTCCGGCACGTCCTCGGGGGCCATGCCTTCGTTGAAGCCGCCGTCGTCGCCGCCGCGGCTGGGCGCGCCACCCTGCAGGTCGTCGAGTTCCAGATCCTGATCAGCCATGTGTCACTCCTTCAGCCGTCCCGTTCGACGCGCCGCACGGTCTCGATCTCGGGGTCGCCGTCCGGAGCCTCCGGCTCGTCGGGGGACTCCCGGCTCATGTCCTGGTCGCCGAGCACGTTGGCGTCGTCCTCGTGCTCGGGCACGTCGTCCTCTTCCGGCGTCTCCCCGTCCTCCGGGGGCGTCGCCGTATCCGCCGTCCGGCGGGTGTCGTCGACGGCCTCTTCGGGCGGTGTGTCGGTCGGGGGCTCCGGCGCCTCGGAGGTCTCGGGCGCCACGATTTCCACCTCCGCCTCGGCTTTCGCCGCCGCGTCCGGTACGGGGGACGGCGGCACCCATCGGTAGTGAGCCGCCGTGTCGACGTCTTCGGGCCAGACGTTTTCCGGCTCGGGCGTCGGCTCGGGTTCGGGCTCTTCCTCCTCCACCTCCAGCGCTTCGCCGCGCCGGAACAGGGGCACGTTGCGCTCGAGCAGGGCGTCGATGTCGGCCCATAGGCGCGTGGTGTTGCGCTCGGCCCCGCCGTCGGGCCATTCCAGGCGGCAATCCGACAGGGTCAGCGTCTCGTCGCCGATCACCGTCAGGCGGCCTTCGAAGCCCGCCTGTTCGGCGGTGAGGGTGAGGGCGCGATGCAGCGCCCCGCGCACTTCCGGATGGGCGCGCACGATCAGGCGCGGCTGGCCGATCAGGTTGGGCAGCAGCGTCCGCACCAGGGCGGAAATCTCGGCCAGGGCGTACTCTTCGGCGGTGACGGGCAGCAGGGTCCGGCAGATTTCCGCGGCCACGCGGGCCGCCAGGTCGCCATAGGCCTCGTGCGCCTCGACCACCCCCTGGCCCAGGCGGCGCAGGGCGTGACCGGCCTCGACCATGGCTTCGGCGACGGCGTTCTCGGCCTGGACGGAAGCGTCGTCCAGGGCCGCCGTATGGCCCGCGACGTAGGCTTCCTCGCGGGCGATCTCCATGTCTTCCTCGGTATAGACCAGCGGCGGGCCGAGGTCTTCCGGCTCGGGGTCCGGTTCGGGCTCCGGCTCGGGCGGCGGCGGGGGCATGGAGGACCGGCCCGTCGACGCGCCGCCATCCCCGGCCAAGGCCTGGCCAAGCGTCGGGCGGCCCGAATGGGGGTCGTCGAAGTGGGTGTCGAAGGTGAACTTGCGAACGGTCGCCATGCTGGGGCCGGGCCTTTCGGCGGAAGGGGAAGGCGGTCGGGGTTAGTAGATGAGTTCGTCCTCGTCCTTGCCTTCGGAGATGACGATCTGACCGCTGTTGGCCAGTTCCTTGGCAAGCACGACGATGATGTTCTGGGCTTCGTCCACTTCGCGCAGGCGAACCGGGCCCATGGCCTCCATGTCCTCGCGCAGCATCTTGCCCGCGCGTTCGGACATGTTCTTGAAGAACAGCTCCTTGACGCC
>CAZFRK010000394.1:0-2573 GCA_964521375.1 uncultured Rhodobacterales bacterium | reverse complement strand
TCGACGTAGCCGGTGATCTGCTCGCCCTCGCGGATGGGCACTTCCCGCAGGATGAGCGGCTTCTCGGACACCAGTTGCAGGGCTTCCAGGGTGGCGCGGATGGAAATGTTGCCGCTGTCGCGATCGACCTTGTTGATGAACAGAATGTGCGGGATGGCGCGCGCGTCCAGGAACTTCAGGAGCGGGGTCAGCATCATGGCGCGCTCGGGTTCCGGCTCGCAGACGACCACCGCCACGTCGGCCACCATCAGGCAGTCGTAGGCGTCCTGCTGGAACTCGACGCTGCCCGGACAGTCCAGGAAGATCCAGTCCTCGTCCATGAAGCGACCGGCGGCGATGTTGGTCTCCACAGACATCTGGCGCTCGCGGGCCTCGGGACTGCCGTCGCCGAGCGTCGAGCCTTCCGTCACCTTGCCGCGCCGGTGGGTGGTCCCCGAAACGTGAAGCAGACTTTCGAGAAGTGTCGTCTTGCCGCTGGTGTAGGGCCCGACCAGGGCCGCGACACGAGGGGTACTGACAGTGGTGCCCATGACTAATCCCCTTTCTCGATGTCATTGAAAGCACATGGTTCCAATGCCTTGGCCGAATGTCCAGGGAAACAGGTGTTGCATCGCGGGAAAGGAGGGTTGTCCGGAGGGAATGGCTAAGAGCGGACGAACGCGGTACAACCCTGGGGGAGCGCCGCCCGTCTCCTGGTCGGCGCACAAGAGGGGGACTCTTGCATGGAACTGAGCCTGTTCACCATTTTCGTGGTGGCCGTGATCGCCTTCGTCGTGATCGTCGCCCGGATGGGCATCCAGGTCGTGCCGCAGGGCATGGAATACACGGTCGAAACCTTTGGGCGCTACACCGGCACCCTGACGCCGGGCCTGCACCTGATCACGCCGTTCGTGCAGAGCGTCGGCGCCCGCATCAACATGCGCGAGCGGGTCCTGGACGTGCCGGAGCAGGAGGTCATCACCCGCGACAACGCCATGGTGCAGGTGGACGGCGTGGTCTTCTTCCAGGTTCTGGACGCCGCCCGCGCCGCCTACGAGGTGGACAACCTGTCGCTGGCCATCCTCAACCTGACCATGACCAACCTGCGCACGGTCATGGGCAGCCTGGACCTGGACGAGTTGCTGTCCCAGCGCGACAAGATCAACGTCGAACTGATGTCGGTGGTCGATCAGGCCACCAACCCCTGGGGCGTCAAGGTGACGCGCATCGAGATCAAGGACATCACCCCGCCGCCGACCCTGGTCGAGGCCATGGCCCGCCAGATGAAGGCCGAGCGCGACAAGCGCGCCGCCATCCTGGAGGCCGAGGGCGAACGGCAGGCCGCCATCCTCAAGGCCGAGGGCGAAAAGCAGGGCGCCGTCCTGGAGGCCGAGGGCCGCAAGGAAGCCGCCTTCCGCGACGCCGAGGCCCGCGAGCGCGCCGCCGAGGCCGAGGCCCGCGCCACGCAGGTCGTCTCCCAGGCCATCGCCGAGGGCGACGTTTCGGCCATCAACTACTTCGTCGCCCAACGGTACGTGGAGGCCCTGCGCGACATCGCCTCGGCGCCCAACAGCCGTCTGGTCCTGATGCCTCTGGAAGCCTCGGGCGTCATCGGCGCCATCGGCGGCATCGCCGAACTGGCGCGCGACGCCATGTCCAGCCGGGGCGACAAGGGCGACGACCACGGACGCCCGGCCTCCCCCAACGGTCCCTGGTCCTAGGCGACTGGGCGATTAGGCGAAAAGGAGACGCCCCGTGATGGAAATCGACTCTCCCGTCTGGCTGTGGCTGGCCGGTGGCGTGGTCCTGGTCGCCCTGGAGGCCCTGGTTCCCGGCGTCATCCTCATGTGGTTCGGGCTGGCCGCCATCGTCTGCGGCCTGCTCTTCACGCTGGTGGACCTGACGCTCGACCAGGAGCTTCTGCTTTGGGCCGCCCTGTCCCTGGTGGCCCTGATGCTGGGCCGCCCCGTCATGCGGCGCTGGCAGGCGGAACGCGCCGCCCTGGCCGACGGCCTGAATGATCGCGGCCACGCGCTGATCGGTCAGACGGCCCGCCTGGAAACGCCCTTGGCGGACGGCCGCGGCCGCCTCCGCCTGGGGGACAATACCTGGTCGGCCACCGGGCCGGACCTGGCCGCCGGCACCCTCGTCCGGGTGGTCGCCGTGCACGGCAACACCTTGACCGTCGCGGCGGTGGAGGCACCGGAGGCCGCCCCGAAGCCGTCCAACTAAAGCAAATCCCGAGCGGGCCGCCAAGGGGCGGCTTGCCCCGCGCCGACTCAGCCATTATGCTGCACCGCAATAACGGCGGTGGCGGTCCGTCGACGAAGACACACGGCGCCCCTGGCGACGGTCCCGGAGGATTTCCGGCGGACCGTCGCCGCCTGTCCGCTCCATCCCCCAGGGCGCCTGAACGGGATTGCGAAGACATCATGGATTTCAATCGGCTGCGCGCCGACTGGCTGGGCAACCCGCGCGGCGACGTGCTGGCGGGCCTGGTGGTCGCCCTGGCTCTCATTCCCGAGGCCATCGCCTTTTCGATCATCGCCGGGGTGGACCCCAAGGTCGGGCTCTACGCCTCCTTCACCATGGCG
>CAZFRK010000393.1:0-2577 GCA_964521375.1 uncultured Rhodobacterales bacterium | reverse complement strand
CTTCCAGGGCGAAGGAGACGCCGGCGCGGGCGCCCCAGACGACGCCGGTGGTCAGCGCGATGATGCCGGCGATGAACCACACCAGCGTCCAGATGGTGGACAGCGAAATGCCCACCGACAGGGCCGCCTGGTGGTCGTCGGAGAGCGCGCGCAGCGCCCGGCCCATGGCGGTGCGGTTAAGGAACAAGGTCAGAACGACGACCAGCGACACGGCGACGATCACGGTGGTGAAGTCGCGCTGCTCGATGATCAGGATGTCGTTCATCAGGTCGAGCACCCAGGACCCGGTCGGGATGCCCAGTTCCTCGGTGATCATCACCTTGTTCTCGCCGCCGAAGATCAGCTCGCCGAAGCCGACCAGGAAGTAGGTCAGGCCGATGGTGGCCATGAACAGGATGATGTCGGGCTGGCCGACCAGCGGCCGCAGCACCACGCGCTCCACCGTCATGGCCAGCAGGTACATGACGCCCAGCGTCAGGATCAGCGCCACGTAGGCGGGCATGCCCAGCTGGTGCAGGCCGACCAGAACCAGGGCGGCGAACACCACCATGATGCCCTGGGCGAAGTTGAAGATGCGCGAGGCGCGATAGATGAGCACGAAGCCCAAGGCGATCAGCGCGTAGAGAATGCCCGAGACGAGTCCTTCCCACAGCGTTTGCAGCAGGAAGGTCGGCATGTTGATCATGTCCGCGAAGGGCGTGACGAAGATCTGAGTCAAGATATCCACGGGGTGCCTCCTGCCGCGATCAGTGACTGACGCCGAGATAGGCGTCGATGACTTCCTGGTTGGCGCGCACCTTGTCGGGCGTGTCCTCGGCCAGCTTGCGGCCATAGTCCAGCACCACCACACGGTCGGAGATGTCCATCACCACGCCCATGTCGTGCTCGATCAGCACCATGGTGGTTCCGAACTCCTCGTTCACGTCCAGGATGAAGCGGCACATGTCTTCCTTTTCCTCGACGTTCATGCCCGCCATGGGCTCGTCGAGAAGCAGGATTTCCGGCTGGGCGGCCAGCGCGCGGCCCAGTTCGACGCGCTTTTGCAGGCCGTAGGGCAGGCGGCCGACCGGCGTCTTGCGAATGGCCTCGATTTCCAGGAAGTCGATGATGTGCTCGCAGAACTCGCGATGCGCGGTCTCTTCCTTCTGGGCCATGCCCCAATAGAGCGCCTGGGAGATGATGTTGGATTTCATCATCGTGTTGCGCCCGGTCATGATGTTGTCCAGCGCGCTCATGCCCTTGAACAGGGCGATGTTCTGGAAGGTCCGGGCGATGCCGCTGAGCGCGGCCTCGTGGCCCTTCATCTTTTTGCGCTCCTGGCCCTTGTGGAAGATCTTGCCTTCCTGGGGGTGATAGAAGCCGTTGATGCAGTTGAGCATGGAGCTTTTGCCGGCCCCGTTGGGACCGATGATGGCAAGGATCTCATGCTCGCGCACATCGAAGCTGATGTTGGTCAGGGCGCGCACGCCGCCGAAACTCAGCGAAATGTTCTGGACGCTGAGAATGACGTCGCCGATGCGGCTCTCGCGATCCCCGCCATGGGTCGCGGTCGCGGCCTCGGGCGCGGTGGTGGCAACGGACATCGGGGGCTCCTCCCGGTAATTTTTTTGTCGTTTGTTCGGTTCAGGCGTGAACGGGCCGGGGGCGCCGTCAGCTGGCCAGCTTCATCGGTTCGCCGACCGGGTGGGTCTTGGCGTTCAGGATGCGCAGATCCGCTTCCACCTTGCCCTTGCGGCCGTCCTCGAAGGTCACTTCGGTCGACACGAAGACCGACTCCCGACCGTCGTAGAGGGCGGCGATCTGGTCGCCGTAGCGTTCGTTGATGAAGCGGCGGCGCACCTTGCGGGTACGGGTCAGCTCACCATCGTCGGCGTCCAGTTCCTTGTGCAGGATCAGGAAGCGGTGGATCTGGCATCCGGCCATGAGCGAATCGTGGATCAGGCTGTCGTTGACCTGATTGACGCAGTCCAGAATAAGGTCGCAGACCTCCTGCCGGGCGGCCAGATCCTGGTAGCCCGAATAGGGGATGTTGCGGCGCTCGGCCCAGTTGCCCACGGCTTCGATGTCGATGTTGATGAAGGCCGTCACGTTGTCCCGCTCGTGGCCGAAGGCGACGGCCTCCTTGATGTGCGGGAAGAACTTCAGCTTGTTCTCGATGAACTTGGGCGGGAACATCTGGCCGTTGTTGAGGCGGCCCACGTCCTTGGCGCGGTCGATGATGCGCAGGTGCCCGCGGTCGTCGAACATGCCCGCGTCGCCGGTGTGGACCCAACCGTCGTCGGTCTTTTCCTCGGCGGTCTTTTCCGGCTGCTTGAAGTAGGCGTGGAAGACGCCGGGGCTCTTGAACTGCACCTCGCCGTTGTCGGCCAGACGGATGTCGACCTCGGGCGCGGGCTTGCCGACGGTGTCGTCGAAGACCTCGCCGTTGGGCTGCACGCAGATGAACACGCTGGCTTCGGTCGAGCCGTAGATCTGCTTGATGTTCATGCCCAGCGAGCGATAGAAGGCGAAGATTTCCGGCCCGATGGCCTCGCCCGCCGTATAGGCCAGCTTGATGCGCGAGAAGCCGAGCACGTT
>CAZFRK010000392.1:0-2595 GCA_964521375.1 uncultured Rhodobacterales bacterium | reverse complement strand
ATGCCCGACAGCCTGAAGCCGGACTTCTGCATCACCCACTTCTTCAACCCGCCGCGCTACATGCGGTTGCTGGAAGTGGTCAGCGGGCCGCACACCCGCCCGGAGATCACCGAAGGCATCTGCGCCTTCGCCGACCGGGCGCTGGGCAAGTCGGTGGTCCGCTGCAAGGACCGTCCGGGCTTCATCGCCAACCGCCTGGGCATCCTGTGGCTTCAGGCGTCCTTCGCCGAGGCGCGGGCCAACGACATCTCCGTCGAGGAAGCCGACGCCATCATCGGCCAGCCCTTCGGCATTCCCAAGACCGGCGTCTTCGGCCTGCTCGACCTGGTCGGCCTGGACCTGATGCCGCACGTCATCGGCTCCATGGCGCAGGCCCTGCCCAAGGACGACGCCTTCCACAGCCTGGATGGCGACACCGGCCTCATCCAGAAGATGATCGCCGACGGCTACACGGGCCGGAAGGGCAAGGGCGGCTTCTACCGCGTCAACCGCCAGGGCGGCGGCAAGGTCAAGGAAGCCATCGACCTGAAGACCGGTGAGTACGCCCCGGCCAGGAAGCCCATGCTGCCCGCTCTGGAAGCCGCCAAGGCCGCCGGCAAGAAGGGCGCCGCCGCGGCCCTGCTGCGCGACCAGGGCAAGGGGGGCCGCTACGCCCGCCGCGTCATGGCCCGCACCCTGGCCTACGCCTGCGATCTGGTGCCCGAGGCGGCCGACGAGATCCATGCCGTCGACGAGGCCATGCGCCTCGGCTACAACTGGAAGTTCGGCCCCTTCGAGTTGATCGACATGATCGGCGCCGAAAACTTCATCGGCCTGCTGAAGCTGGAAGGGTTCCCGATCCCGGCCCTGCTGGAGAAGGCCGCCGGGCGCCCCTTCTACCGTATCGAAGACGGTCGGCGTCAGGCCCTGGGTCCGGACGGCGACTATCACGACATCGTCCGTCCCGACGGCGTGATCATGCTCGAGGACATCAAGCGGGTGTCCAAGCCAATCCTCAGGACCGCGTCCGCGGCCCTGTGGGACATCGGCGACGGCGTGGCCTGCCTGGAGTTCACCTCGAAGATGAACTCCCTGGACCCCGAGGTCCTGAAAGCCATCCAAATGGCAGTTCCGACGGTCGCCAAGGCGTACAAGGCCCTGGTGATCTACAACGAAGGCACCAACTTCTCGGTCGGCGCCAACCTGGGTCTGGCCCTGTTCGCCGCCAACATCGCGGCCTATGACCAGATCGAGCAGTTGGTGAAGGGTGGTCAGGACGCCTACATGGCGCTCAAGTACGCCCCCTTCCCGGTGGTCGCCGCGCCGTCCGGCATGGCGCTCGGCGGCGGGTGCGAGATCGTCCTCCATTCCGACGCGGTCCAGGCGCACGCCGAAACCTACATCGGTCTGGTCGAGGTCGGCGTCGGCCTGATCCCCGGCTGGGGCGGCTGCAAGGAAATGCTGCACCGCCTGGCCTCCAGCCCGCGTCTGCCCAAGGGACCGATGCCGCCGGTCGCCAAGGCGTTCGAGACCATCTCCGTCGCCACCGTCGCCAAGTCGGCCATGGAAGGCCAGGAGAAGGGCTTCCTGCGCGAAACCGACGGCATCACCATGAACCGTTACCGCCTGCTGGCCGACGCCAAGGCCCGCGCGCTGTCCATGGTCGAGGGCTACAAGGCGCCCGAGCCGCCGGTCTACCACCTGCCCGGCGAAACCGGTCGCGTCGGCCTGGAAATGGCCGTCAAGCAGTTCGCCCAGTTGGGCAAGGCGACCAAGCACGACCTCGTCGTCTCGGCCGCCCTGGCCGAGGTCCTGAGCGGCGGCGACGTCGAGCATATGGACGAAGTGAGCGAAGAGGACGTGCTGGCCCTGGAGCGCAAGGCCTTCATGACCCTTGTCCGTCATCCCGACACCCTGGCCCGCGTCGAGCACATGCTCATGACCAACAAGCCGCTGCGCAACTAGGACCAGGGAGGAGACACCAAGATGCCCGTTTACAATGCCCCCCTGCGCGACATGCGCTTCGTCCTCCACGAACTTCTGGAAGTGGAGAAACTGACCGAGCTTCCGGGGTACGAGGAAATGACCCCGGATCTGGTCGACGCCATCCTGGAGGAAGGCGCCAAGATCCATCAGGAAGTCCTGCACCCCCTCAACCGCTCCGGCGACGAGGAAGGCTGCACCTTCGAGAGCGGCGTCGTCACCACGCCGTCGGGGTTCAAGGACGCCTACGACCTGTTCATGGAAGGCGGCTGGATCGGCGTCGCCTGCGACCCCGAATGGGGAGGGCAGGGCGTGCCCAAGACCGTCCACGCCATGATCCAGGAAATGGGCTGTTCGGCCAACCTCAGCTTCGGCATCTATCCGGGCCTCAGCCACGGCGCCTACACCGCGCTGGTGGACTACGCCAGCCAGGAGCTGAAGGAACGCTACCTGCCCAAGATGGTCGAAGGCATCTGGTCGGGCACCATGTGCCTGACCGAGCCCCACTGCGGCACCGACCTGGGCCTGTTGCGCACCAAGGCCGATCCGGTCGGCGACGGGTCCTACAAGATCACCGGCACGAAGATCTTCATCTCCGCCGGTGAGCACGACCTGACGGAAAACATCATCCAT
>CAZFRK010000391.1:0-2604 GCA_964521375.1 uncultured Rhodobacterales bacterium | reverse complement strand
CGCCCCACTTCTCTTCGAGCAGCTTGGACAGCTCGGCGGCTTCCATGACGGTCAGGGCGGACAGGTCTTCAACCAGCTTTTCCAGATCGGCCATTGTACTTTATCTCCGTTCGTCAGGCCGCGCGGTCAAGGCGTCGGCCTTCGGTTTCATTGGGTCTTAATGCGGTTCTGCTCGGCTTAGGCGGCTTCACCCTTGGAGGCGTAGGCCGACAGCACGCGGGCCACCTGGCCACCCGGCTGCTGGAGGATGCCAGCAATACGGGTCGCGGGCGTGCTGATCATGCCCACCAGCTTGGCGCGCAGTTCGTCCAGGGACGGCATGGAGGCGAGCGCCTTGACGCCTTCGGCGTCAAGAACGGTCTGGTCCATCGCGCCACCCAGGATGACGAACTTGTCGTTGGCCTTGGCGAAGTCCTGCATGGCCTTGGCCGCCGCGACCGGGTCTTCCGACACGGCGATGCCGGTCGGACCCGTGAAGAGGTCGGCGATGCCTTCGAACTTCGTCCCCTCAAGGGCAAGACGCGTGAGCCGATTCTTGGTCACACGGAAGCTCGCGCCCTGCTCACGCACCTTCGCCCGGAGGCTGTCCATATCGTTCACCGTGAGGCCCTTGTAATGGGCCACGACGACCGTGGACGCACCGCCGAACAGCTCGTGAAGCTCGGAAACCAGCTCCTGCTTCTGTTCTCGGTTCACTTCGCGTCTCCGCTACTCTCGCCCGGGCGGTGCGGGGATATCCCTCCCGCCGCGGGTCGGTTGCGATGTGCCCGGCCGCGACGCGACCGGACCGACCTGCCCAGAAGCCCAAGCCGCAGACCGCTTCCCTTGCCTTTTCGGCTGCCCCCGACCGCGAACGGATGGGAACGGAAACCGGACCAACGGATCTTGCAACTCCCGTCTGCGAAGGTGGGGTGCTCCCCTTTAAGCCACCGCCCGTGCGGGGCGCCTAACGGTCTTGGACAGGTTTCGGCGACCGGGCGAACCCGGCCTCCGGTTTTCACCGGCGGGTCGCCCCGCCGGCGTTCAGCCTCAGCCCGCGATGGAGCTGAAGTTGACCTTCAGGCCCGGCCCCATGGTGGAGCTGAGCGAAACCTTCTCGATGTACTGACCCTTGGCGCCCGTCGGCTTCGCTTTCTGGATGGCGTCGACGAAGGCCTGGACGTTCTCGATCAGCTTCTGTTCGTCGAAGGAGGCCTTGCCGACACCGGCGTGGACGATACCGGCCTTCTCGACGCGGAACTGCACCTGACCGGCCTTGGCGGCGCGCACGGCGCCGGCCACGTCCATGGTGACGGTGCCCAGCTTCGGGTTCGGCATCATGCCGCGCGGGCCGAGGATCTTACCCAGGCGACCGACGATGCCCATCATGTCGGGCGTCGCGATGCAGCGGTCGAAATCCATCTCGCCGGCCTGGACCTTGGCCATCAGGTCCTCGGCGCCGACGATGTCGGCCCCGGCGTCCTCGGCTTCCTTCGCCTTGGCGTCCTTGGCGAAGACCGCGACGCGCATGGTCTTGCCGGTGCCGTGCGGCAGTTCGACGACGCCGCGGACCATCTGGTCGGCGTGGCGCGGGTCGACGCCCAGGTTCATGGCGATCTCGATGGTCTCGTCGAACTTGGCCGAAGCCTTCGACTTGATGGCCTTCACCGCGTCGGTCAGGTCATAGAACTGGTTGCGGTCGATGTCGCCGTAGGCGCCCTTGAGGCGCTTGCCAATCTTCGCCATCGTCTTACTCCTTAACCTCGAGACCCATGGAACGGGCGGACCCGGCGATCATCGCGGACGCGGCGTCGACGTCGACACAATTCAGGTCGGGCATCTTCTGCTTCGCGATCTCGTGGATCTGCTCCATGGTCACCGACCCGACGGTGCCGCGACCGGGGGTCTGGGACCCCTTCTGCAACTTCGCCGCCTGCTTCAGGAAGTAGGAGACCGGCGGGGTCTTGGTGATGAAGGAGAACGTACGGTCGGTGTAGGCGGTGATGACGACGGGGATCGGCATCCCCGGCTCCATGTTCTGCGTGGCGGCGTTGAACGCCTTACAGAATTCCATGATGTTCAAGCCGCGCTGGCCCAGGGCCGGACCGACGGGCGGCGACGGGTTCGCCTTGCCAGCCGGAATCTGCAGCTTGATATAGCCTGCGATCTTCTTAGCCATGATCTACCTCTCCGTTGCGAGGGTCGTGGTCCGGCCGGCTAGAGCCTCCCACGAATGAACGGCACCCGGACCTCGCGTTCCGGGCGCCTAAACCTGAAAAAAGCCTAGAGCTTCTCGACCTGCGAGAACTCCAGATCGACCGGCGTCGAGCGCCCGAAGATGGACACCGACACCTTGAGGCGGGCCTTTTCCTCGTCCACGTCCTCGACCAGCCCGTTGAAGCTGGCGAAGGGGCCGTCGGCGACACGCACCTGCTCGCCGATCTCGAAGGTGATGGACGGCTTGGGCCGCTCGATCCCCTCCTGGACCTGCTTCATGATGCGCTCGGCCTCGCGCTCGGTAATCGGGTTCGGACGACCGCGGCCACCCAGGAATCCCGTCACCTTCGGTGTGTTCTTGACCAGGTGCCAGCTCTCGTCGGTCATGACCATCTTGAGCAGCACGTA
>CAZFRK010000390.1:0-2605 GCA_964521375.1 uncultured Rhodobacterales bacterium | reverse complement strand
CAGGAGAACGACGGTGCTCGATACGGTCCAGGTGGCGCATCATCCGCAGGTCAAGGTCAACCGCGAGCGCGACGGGCGCCTGACGGTCTTCGGCAAGGCGGTCCTGGAAGACCGCTACCTGCTGCCGGGCGAGAGCTACCAGGACATCTTCGCCCGCGTCGCCAGCGCCTACGGCGACGACGACGCCCATGCCCAGCGCCTCTACGACTATATCTCCAAGCTGTGGTTCATGCCCGCGACCCCGGTGCTCTCCAATGGCGGCACGACGCGCGGACTGCCCATCTCCTGCTTCCTGAACGAGGCCGAGGACAGCCTGCCGGGCATCGTCGGCCTGTGGACGGAAAACGTCTGGCTGGCCGCCAAGGGCGGGGGAATCGGCAGCTATTGGGGCAACCTGCGGTCCATCGGCGAAACCGTCGGCAAGATCGGCAAGACCTCGGGCGTGGTGCCCTTCATCCGCGTCATGGACAGCCTGACGCTGGCCATTTCGCAAGGCTCGCTGCGGCGCGGCTCGGCGGCCGTCTATCTGCCCGTGACCCACCCCGAGATCGAGGAATTCATCGAGTTGCGCCGCCCGACCGGCGGCGACCCCAACCGCAAGACGCCCAACCTGCATCACGGCGTGCTGCTGTCGGACGCCTTCATGCGGGCGGTGGAGCAGGACGCGGACTGGGCGCTGATCTCGCCCAAGGACGGTTCGGTCATGCGCCGCGTCAAGGCCCGGGCGCTGTGGATCCGCGTCCTGTTGGCCCGCGTCGAGACCGGCGAACCCTACATCATCTATTCCGACACGGTGAACAACGCCTTGCCCGAACACCAGCGGCTGGCCGGGCTGACGGTCAAGACATCCAACCTCTGCGCCGAGATCACCCTGCCGACGGGCCGCGACCATCTGGGCCAGGACCGCACGGCGGTCTGCTGCCTGTCGTCGCTGAACCTGGAAACCTGGGAGGAGTGGAAGGACCATCCGACCTTCATCGAGGACGTCATGCGCTTCCTCGACAACGTGCTCCAGGACTTCATCGACCGCGCCCCGGACGCCATGGACAAGGCGCGCTATTCGGCCATGCGCGAACGCTCCGTGGGGCTGGGCGTCATGGGCTACCACTCCTTCCTGCAGAAGAACAACGTCCCCTTCGAGAGCGTCATGGCGAAGGTGTGGAATCGCACCATCTTCAAGCATATCGACGCCCAGGCGAAGGCGGCCTCGCGCGCGCTCGCCATGGAGCGCGGCCCCTGCCCCGACGCCGCCGACTACGGCTTCATGGAGCGGTTTTCCAACAAGACCGCCATCGCCCCGACGGCCTCGATCTCCATCATCTGCGGCGGCGCCAGCCCCGGCATCGAACCGATGGCCGCCAACAGCTATACGCATAAGACGCTGTCGGGTTCCTTCAACGTGCGCAACCCGTTCCTGAAGGCCCTGTTGGCCGAAAAGGGCATGGACACCGACGAGGTCTGGACCTCCATCACCGTCAACGAAGGCTCGGTCCAGCATCTGTCGTTCCTGACCCAGGAAGAAAAGGATGTCTTCAAGACCGCCTTCGAACTCGATCAGCGGTGGGTGGTCGAGCACGCCGCCGACCGCGCGCCCTTCATCGACCAGAGCCAGTCGGTCAACGTCTTCCTACCCGCCGACGTCCATAAGCGCGACCTGCACCAGATCCACTTCCAGGCCTGGAAGAAGGGCGTGAAGAGCCTCTATTACTGCCGCTCCAAGTCCATCCAGCGGGCCGAGGTGGTGGCCAACCAGGATCTGCCCGATGGTCTGGCCGACCTGGTCGCCAGCGTCGCCGACGGTCCGGCCATCGCCCAGGCGACCGAAAACGGCGGCTCCACCGACTACGAGGAATGCCTCGCCTGCCAGTAAATGATATAGTCTCGCCTGGAAAACTCTCAGAAAGCGCAAAGCAATGGCTTTGAATTTACTCGGACGGGCTTTATTTGAAGAGGACGTGCAACGCTTCTGGCGTGAGGTCTGCCATCGGGAAACCTGCCACATCTGCGGTTCAACCGAAGCGCCGATGATCGGAGAATCGGAAATCGACAGCGTGGCGACCATTCGAGTCCAACCATTCCCCGCGTTAGGCGCCTTGGGAGAAAGGCCCATCATCAAGGGCTTTCTCTATACGATCTGCTCCAACTGCGGCACGGTAACCCAAATCGCGGCAGACCGAATTTTGCACTGGAAGAACAAAGGGGCCTGAGATGGAAAGACCTGACTGGTTCCAAGGCCTCCATGGCAACGATCTTGCGGGAGACGGCGGCCCGCCCCATGATAATGGTATGGAACAGCGCGTTGCCAAGCTGGAAGACGATGTTCGCGAGATGCGGGGTGACATCAAGGCCCTGATCAAGGACGTCGCGGAAATCAAAGGTCGTCTGCAAGCCATGCCGACGACGTGGCAGCTTGTCGCCACCAACATCGGCCTCGCGATCGCGATTGTTGGCGGCATGGCAGCCGTATTTGCCCTAGTCGGCAAATAGACACTTCATACCTCCATCACCATCAACATTCTGACCGAGGGCGACGCATGTCCCTGCTCGACGCCGATCCCGTCTACAAGCCGTTCCGCTATCCCTGGTGCTATGACGCCTGGCTGAC
>CAZFRK010000389.1:0-2608 GCA_964521375.1 uncultured Rhodobacterales bacterium | reverse complement strand
GACCACCTGCACGACGCCATCCACGCCGCCAAGGGCGAGGAGCAGGGCGCCCGCCTGGCGCGTCGCTACGCCGAGGCCTTCCCCAGCTTCTACCGCGAGACCTACAACGCGGCGACGGCGGTCTTCGACATCGACCGCCTGGAAGAGAGCCTGACCCTGCCCTGCGGTCTGGCCATGAACCTCTACCGTCCCTTGGAAGCGCCGGAAGAGCAGGTCAACTTCAAGGTCTATCGTCCCGACGCCGCCGTGCCCCTGTCGGAAATCCTGCCCATGCTGGAATACATGGGGTTCCGGGTCCTGGGCGAGGTTCCCTACGAGGTGCGCATCCAGGAAAACGGCGCCGTCGGCACCACGCCGCGCCATGACGACCGCCGCCGATCCTTGTGGATTCACGACTTCTCCATGCGTGGTAACGGCAAGGCCATCGACGTCGCCGCCGTGCGCGGCGCCTTTCACGAGGCCTTCGCCCGCGTCTGGGCCGGAGAGGTGGAGAACGACGCCTTCAACCGGCTGGTGGTCTCCGCCGGGGTCGATTGGCGCGAGGTGGTCATCCTGCGGGCCTATGCCCGCTACCTGCGGCAGGCCGCCTTCACCTTCTCCGAGGCCAGCATCCAGGCGACGCTCGGCGCGCACGCCGATGTCGCCCGCCTTCTGATCGACCTGTTCCATGCCCGCTTCGAACCGGGCAAGGCGTCGGGCAACGGCGAGGAGGCGATCACGGCGCGCGTCCTAAGCACCCTGGACACCATCCAGAACCCCGATGAGGACCGCATCCTGCGGCGCTACCTGAACCTCATCCAGTCGACCTTGCGCACCAACTTCTATCAGACCGCCGCCGACGGCGGGCCGAAGCCCTACCTGTCCTTCAAGATCGACAGCCGCGCCGTCGAGGACCTCCCCCTGCCCCGCCCCATGGTCGAGATCTGGGTCTATTCCCCGCGCGTCGAGGCCGTGCACCTGCGCGGCGGCAAGGTGGCCCGCGGCGGCATCCGCTGGTCGGACCGGCGCGAGGACTTCCGGACCGAGATCCTGGGCCTTATGAAGGCGCAGATGGTCAAGAACGCCGTCATCGTGCCGGTCGGGTCCAAGGGCGGCTTCGTGGTCAAGCGCCCGCCATCCCCCGACCAGGGCCGCGAGGCGTGGCAGGCCGAGGGGATCGCCTGCTACCAGACCATGATGCGCGGCCTGCTCGACATCACCGACAACCTGGACGGCGCCGAGGTGGTGCCGCCCGACCGCGTGGTCCGCCGCGACGACGATGATCCCTATCTGGTGGTCGCCGCCGACAAGGGGACCGCCACCTTCTCCGACATCGCCAACGGCATTTCCCAGGAGTACGGCTTCTGGCTGGACGACGCCTTCGCCTCGGGCGGCAGCCAAGGCTACGACCATAAGGCCATGGGCATCACCGCGCGAGGCGCCTGGGAAGCGGTGAAGCGGCATTTCCGCGAACTGGGCCGCGATATCCAGAGCGAGGATTTCACCTGCGTCGGCGTCGGCGACATGTCCGGCGACGTCTTCGGCAACGGCATGCTGCTGTCCAAGCACACCAAGCTGGTCGCCGCCTTCAACCATCTGCACGTCTTCATCGACCCCGACCCCGACCCGGCGGTCGGCTGGGCCGAACGCAAGCGCCTGTTCGACCTGCCGCGCTCCAGCTGGGCCGACTATGACGCCAGCCTGATCTCGGCGGGCGGCGGCGTGTTCGAACGCCGCGCCAAGCGCATCCACCTGACGCCTGAGATCAAGGCCCTGACCGGCCTGACGGCGGACAACGTGACGCCGACGGATCTGATCCGCGCCCTGCTCCGGGCCGAGGTGGACCTTCTGTGGTTCGGCGGCATCGGTACCTACGTCAAGTCCAGCGAGGAAGCCAACGTCGAGGTCGGCGACCGCGCCAACGACGCCTTGCGCGTCGACGGCGAGGCGGTGCGCGCCCGCGTCGTCGGCGAAGGCGCCAACCTGGCCTTCACGCAGCGGGGCCGCGTTGAATACGCGCTGGACGGCGGCCCGGTGGGGACCGGCGGACGCATCAACACCGACGCCATCGACAATTCGGCGGGTGTCGATACCTCCGACCACGAGGTCAACATCAAGATCCTGCTCAACCGGGTAGTCGGCAACGGCGACCTGACCCTGAAGCAGCGCAACCAGACCCTGGAAGGCATGACCGAGGAGGTCGGCGCCCTGGTCCTGCGCGACAACTACCTGCAAACCCAGGCCCTGACCCTGATGGAGATCCAGGGCGTCAATCAAATCGACCACCAGCACCGTCTCATGAAGGTGCTGGAAAAGGCCGGGCGCCTGGACCGCGCCATCGAATTCCTGCCCGACGACGAACAGATCACCGAGCGCGTCGCCGCCAAGCGCGGCCTGACGCGCCCGGAAATCAGCGTCATCATCGCCTATTCCAAGATCTGGCTGTTCGACGAGATCCTGGACAGCGACCTGCCCGACGATCCGGCCATGCTGGCCGATCTGGTGAACTACTTCCCGAAGGCGCTTCAGGATCGCTACCGCGACGAAATCTCCGACCACAAGCTGCGCCGCGAAATCATCGCCACCCACGCCGCCAATTCCATGATCAACCGCGTCGGCGGCACCTTCG
>CAZFRK010000388.1:0-2647 GCA_964521375.1 uncultured Rhodobacterales bacterium | reverse complement strand
TTGCTCTGCCCCTGGGACAGCAGCTCGGCCCGCATCATCATGCCCTCGTTCTTGATGTGGCAGTCGGCGCAGGCCAGTTGCATCTGGCCGCGTTGGGTGAAGTAAAACTCTTCGCCCTTTTTGAACCAGGCTTCGTTGGGGCCGTCGATGGAAACATCCACGGGCATGCCCTTGCTCTGCGTCTTGACCGCCGCGGTCATGCCCAGAAGCTCGTCGCTCTCGTATTTCCAGGCGTCGGCGCCCATGCGGCGCGTGCGGCAGTCGTTGATGCGAAGCTCGACGTTCATGAACTTGCCGGTTTCCTTGTCGGTGTCCGGATAGCGCGTGGCGACGCCCTTCATGGAGGCGATGGCGCCGTGGCAGTCCTGGCAGGACTTGCCCTCCGTGCCGTCCGGGGTCTCCCACATCTCCAGGCCGCGTTCGACCCACAGCATGCCGGGATTCATGAAGTCGTCGTCCTGCATGTCGCGGGTCGACGGGTCGGCGGTGACATAGCCGGAATAGGCGTCTCCGGCGCGATGGGCGTCCAGGCCGTCGTCCGCCGCCGTTGCGGGCAGGGTCGCGGCGGTGGACAGGGCCACCGCCAACAGGCCGCCGAGTATGGTCTTCGCCATGTGATCCTCCTCCTTGAATGCGACCGGTGGTCCGCCCCCTCCCGGGCGGGCGCCGCGCCCCGTGGCGACGGCGCCGATGACCGACCGGACGCGCCGGTGCTTACTCGACGGTGATGTCCTGGGACGTCTTGTAGACCTCGCCGTTGTCGTCGTGCCACGCGAAGTCCATGGTCCCGCTGGCATCGGCGGTGGCATAGAACTCCATGTAGGGATTCGCCGAGACGGCGGGATACCAGTCGGCGGTCAGCACCTCTTCGCCGTTCAGGGTGACGACGAACTTATTGATGATCTGGCGCGGGATCGGTTGGCCGTCGGACCCCTTGCGCTGTCCCGACTCCATGGAATGGGAGATGACGGTCTTCACTTCGAAGGGTTCGCCCTTCTTGACGGTCTTGGGCACCTTCACGCGCGGCTTGGGAGTCGTCATGGGTCTGTCTTCCTGTTCAATCTGGTCCAGGGGACCTGGTTCGGGGGCGGGCGGGTCGGTCGGCGAAGGCCGATCAGCCGCCGCAGCCGCCGATGGTCACCTTGATGTCCTTGCCGCCGCCGTAGGCGTTGCCCTTGTTGTCCACCGCCACGGCGCGGACTTCCTGGGTCTTGGCAAGACGGACGCGGAACTTGGCGTAGGCCTGGGCGGCCTTCGGTCCGAAGTGGAAGCTGGCGACCTCCGGGGCCGGATTGCCGGTGGCGACGACATGGATGGACCGGATGTAGCTGTCCGCCGTCATCGGGTGATCGACGGAAACGGTGATCGGCACGGTGTTGCCGTTCTCGGCGATTTCCGGCGCGTCGACGGTGACCTTGCCCTCGGTGGGCGCGGCCCCGGAGGTCCATTTTCCGAGCAGCGCGGCGGCGGCCTCGGGGGAGGCGGCGGCGGCGCGCGGCAGAAGGGTCAGGCCGGCGGCGGCCAGGGCGCCCGTTCCGGCGGCGCTCAGGGCGGCGCGACGGCTGAGGGCGGGGGGGGTGGATTTCTGCGACATGACGTCTGTTCCTTGTCTTGCGGGGCTGACGGGCGCCGCGTCGTCCTTCGGGCGCCGAGGGGGCACCGGGGCGGGTGGCGCGGATGGCCGGGCGGTGTCCGAACCGTTAAGGGGCCGGACGCCGACGGTGGGGTCTTGGGGCGTCGGGGCCTAGTCGGACCCTTTCAGGGTCTGGAGATAGGCGATGACGTCCTCGACCTCCTGGGCCGTCAGGATGGGCTTGTCCTGGAACTCTTCCTTCACCTGCACGCGCGGCGCGGTCTTGTGCATGGGGATCATCGTCGTCTCCGGGTTCACGAACCGGGGATTGACGATGCGCAGCCGCATCTGGGCCTCCGTCATGCGGTCGCCGACGCCTCTCAGGTCGGGGCCGACGGTGCCGTGAAACTGCTCCTCGGGGATGGGAGCGGTATGGCAGGTCAGGCAGTTGCCCTTCTTGCGGTGGACGAACACCGCCTTGCCGTTGGCCGGGTCGCCCTTCTGGGCGGTCAGCGGTTCGGGGATCGTCATGTCGACGATGGTGTAGGGGTGGATGCCCGGTTCCTCGACGCGGGTTTCCCCGGCCTGGGCGGCCATGGAAACCGACGCGGCGAGCACAAGCCCCACCGTGGCCCCCAGCGGGACCTTCTTCGCGGTCATGCTCAATCGTACCTCCCTTGATACCTGACCGTCCCGGACGACTACGACCGACGCCAGGACAGAGGCGGAGCCCTTTACCCGTCCACGACCCCAGCTTGACGCGACGTTCGTGGGGCGGGTGAGCCTTTTCCTTATCCTCATGGGAATAGTAGGAAATGCCCGAGGGAGTCCGCAACCAGTTTATGAATAAAATCTAATAGTCCGGACGGGTCTGTTTAGAACGACTTGTCTGCGAACAGAAATGCTGCGGCGCGATATTGAAGAAAATGGCGGTTTTCATGGTTGTTCCTCGTTCGTCTTGGCGATGACGTGGGCGCCGCGGCATGGCGCCGTTCGGGGCCTGATCGCGTCCCGCGCCGGGGCGACTATCCTTTTTCCCCGACCGGCGCGGGGCGCGGAAGGGTCAGGCGCGGG
>CAZFRK010000387.1:0-2671 GCA_964521375.1 uncultured Rhodobacterales bacterium | reverse complement strand
GCGGCGGTGGCCGCGCAGGCCGAGGACGACTCCGTCCCCACCGCGCCACCGGTCGGGGCCGAGCCTTCGCGCGACGACATCGAGAGCGAACAGGCCAAGCGTGCCGCCGAACAGGAAGCGGCGGAGGCCGCCGAGGCGGCGGCGATGGCGGAAGCGGCCCGCAAGGCCAAGGAGCAGCAGGCAGACGAGGACGACGAGGGAGGGTCGGTCGCCCTGGAGCAGTGCCGCCTGATCATGATGAAGTTCCTGGGCGGCGCCGTCAGCGCCATCAAGACGGTGCGCCCACAACTCGACGCCTACAACCGCTTCGGCATCAATCTCTACCTGGCCGGGGCCTGCACGGCGCTCGCCGAGGCCCGCGAGCTCAGCGCCAAGGAACGCCGCGTCCTCATTCAGGAAGCCGTGGAGGTGGTCGGGACCCGCGCCGAGCATGCCAACCAATTGATCGACCGCCTGGAGGTCTATAAGACCCAGAGCCGATACCGTCAAATGATCGCCGCCGGAAAGGTCGCCATGGAAGTGCATCTGTCCGGCAGTTCCGATCCCTTCATCGCGCTCGGTGGCGTCGTGAAGGACTGGAACACGCCGCAATCCCAACAGATCGCCGCGTCCTCGGCCATCACAATCCTGTTCACGGACATGGTCGGTTCTACGGACCTGACCCAGACCATCGGCGACGCGGCGGCCCAGAACATCATCCGCGCCCACAACCATATCGTTCGCGGCGCCCTGGCCACCCATCGTGGCAAGGAGGTCAAGCATACCGGCGACGGTATCATGGCCTCCTTCGATCAGCCGGTCGACGCCGTCGCGGCGGCGGTCGAGATTCAGCAAAAGGCCGCCGACCATACCAGCCGGTGGCCGACGGAGCCGCTTCTCCTGCGGGTCGGCATGAACACCGGCGAACCGATCATCGAGGAAAACGACTATTTCGGGGCCACCGTGCAGATCGCCGCGCGCGTTTGCGCCTGCGCCGGTCCCGGGCAGGTGTGGCTGTCGGAGGATACCTACGCCAGCCTCGCCGGCACGGCGGAACTGGACATCCACGACCACGGACGTCAACAGTTGAAAGGGGTCCAGGAAGACATCGGCCTCTATGAGGTCGTCTGGGACGAAAAGCGGCGTGAGCAGATCGTCGAACTCCAGCCCGATCCTGGTGCCCTCGCGGCGGAGGGACCGGAGGAGGAAACGGACACCGATCGGGCGACGGTCGCGCGGCAGGAGAGCGGGACCACGCAGACGCGGATCGCGGCGGAACGGGAGACCCCGGTTATCCCCGTCGACACACCGTCTTCGGCGCCGGCTCCAAAGCCCTCCGCGCCCCGCCCGGGGACAGAGAACGCCGACCCCGCCGCGCCCCGGAAACCGCGCCCCAAACCGAACCTGGAGCGCATGCCACCGGCGCCGCCACCCCGCAAGTCCGCCGGGTCCGCCGCCCCGCCTCGTAAACCGCGCACGCCGACCTGAGCCCTCCCAGGGGCGACCGCGGTTTGCGCCGTGCGCAAGAAGACCAGTGTCGTCGTACCGTCTTGACGCCTTTTCACTCTCTGCCCATATACGCGCCTGTCCGGTCGCCGCCTAGCGGGATCGGGCGGATCAGACGGGGCGCGATCATCAGGATGCGCCCCGCGTAAACCATAGCTCATCGCTCAACAGGAGGATGATTATGCGCACGCTTGACCTGTCGCCGCTTCACCGCTTCACCGTCGGCTTCGATCGTATGAGCCGACTTCTGGACGCCGCTGCCCATCTGGATGAAGGCGCGTCCGCCTATCCCCCCTACAACATAGAAAAGCGTGGCGAGGACGCCTATCGCGTCACCCTGGCCGTGGCCGGATTCCGCGAGGCCGACCTGGAGGTGACGGTGGACGACGGCACCCTGATCGTGTCGGGGCGCCAGGAGCGTCCCGATGGCGAGGACGGACGAAGCTTCATGCACCGGGGCATCGCCACCCGATCCTTCGAGCGTCGCTTCCAGTTGGCCGACCACATCCAGGTCACGGGCGCCGCCCTGGCCGACGGACTGTTGCACGTCGATCTGGTGCGCGAGGTCCCCGAGGACAAGAAACCACGCCGCGTCGCCGTCGCGCGGGGTGACGCGTCCGCCAAGGCCCTGACCAACACCAAGCCGGAGGCCCAGCGGGCGGCCTGATCCGCGCCTGAAATCGACGAAGGGCGGCGGTCTTTACCGCTGCCCTTTTTTCGTCGCCAAAAGGGCCATGGAAGCGCCATGCTGGCCAACCATATTGACGACAGAGTGTCCAAGACCCGCGGGAGACAACCGATGCGCAGTCCAACCTTCTGGACCCGACCGTTGCAGATCGTCGTCCTGGGGGCCTCTTTTGTCGCCCCGCCCCTGGCTCAGGCTCAGACCCGTTCGGGCGGCCTCTCGGACGCCGAGCGGACCATCCTTGACACGGTGCTCAGGGATGTTCTCGACGGCGTGGAAGCCCCCCAGGACACCGTGAAACGGAAGGGCATGGGCGCCGGAAAGGGGTCGCCGCCGGGCCTTGCCAAGCGGGAGGCCTTACCGCCCGGGCTGGCCAAGCGGGACAGCCTGCCGCCTGGATTGGCCGAGCGCCTGGATGACCGCCTGGAAGAAAAACTGACCGGTCGCACCGTCGACGTCAAGAGCGACGGCACGATCATCATCGGCGACGCGGCGACCGGC
>CAZFRK010000386.1:0-2676 GCA_964521375.1 uncultured Rhodobacterales bacterium | reverse complement strand
GAATAGAGGTCATAGGGGTTGATGATCGTCGGCACGCCCTGCCGCATGATGGTGTTGGTCACCGGATGGACGCGAATCTGCGCGCTGTCCGGCACCTGCTTGATGCAGACGACGATATGCATTCCCACTCTCCTCAAGGCTCGCCTTCGGCGCGAAGTCTCTTTCGGGCGCCGTCGCGGGCGCTTAGTTTTCTTCAATGCAACCCGCGTTCCAATTTCGGCGAAATACAAATAAGAAGCTGAACTGGAACACTTTCTTACTAAAGCGACTGTCCTTGGAACGTCACGGAAGCGGGATTGCACGACAGATTGTCGGGTTCCCGACAGGCGCTCCGAGACAGTCGGTGAAAGAGACTCTACAGCTGTTCCAAAGTCACCGCTTCGCCACAAGGAGTAGTCAAGCCCCGCCCCCAAGGGTGGTATTTCCACAAAAAAAGAAAAGGGCGGGAGACCAGCTCCCGCCCCAAGGCCGTCGAACGGCTCGACACTGTTTCAATCCTTTAGAGGCTCCACGGCGTCCAATCCCAGGAAGGCGGTGCCTTTCACCTGTTGGAACACCTTGAAGACACGCTCGGTGACGGCGTCCGAGGACACGAAATCGTCGTGGGCGCGGGCCAACGCCTCGCGGTGGGCCTGCCGGACCTCCGCCGCGCCGAGACCGGCGCCCTCCTCGCGGGACAGGTAGTCATGATATCGCTTCAGGATATGCAAGCGGTTGACCCTGACGACGCGCTCGTCAAAGGGCACGTCCAGCGCCTTGAAGAAATCCTCGGCGGCGGAAAGGTCCAGAAGATCATCGGGAATGGGGAGCATAGGGGAGCCTCCGGTTGATCAATTGCACAGCAGCGACGGCGACCCGACTGCCCGCAGGCCGAGCGCCGCGTCGGCGACGACGCGGGTTTCGGCATGGAACAGGCGCAGTTCGTCGGCGGTCGGCGCCCGCTTGGCGGTTCCCGCCAACGCCCGGACCCGCGCGAGAACCGCGCGCGCCTGCGCTTCCCCGGCATCCAGACCAAGGGTCGTCAGGGCGTGCAGAACGGCGGCCAGCCCTGAATGCTTGCCCAGCACCAGTTCGTGACGACGCCCCAGAAGCATCGGGTCCAGCGCCTGGTAATTGGCCGGGTCGGCGAGCAGTCCATGGACATGAATGCCCGACTCATGGGTAAAGACGCCACTGCCGACGATCGACTTGTTGACCGCCACCGGCCGACCGGAGGCACGGGCCACCAGATCGGAGACGGCGGGCAGGACCTGCGGCGCGATCCCGCACGAACGCCGGTAAAGCTGCCCCAGGGCCACCACGACCTCTTCCAAGGGCGCGTTTCCGGCGCGTTCGCCCAGTCCGTTAACGGTGGTCGAGACATGGGTCGCCCCGCCTTCCACCGCCGCCAGGGAGTTGGCCGTGGCCAACCCAAGGTCGTCGTGGGCGTGGATCTCCAATTCCATGGCGGTGCCCTTCCGCAGATGCGTGAAGGCGGCGAAGGTCCGGAAGGGGTCCAGGATGCCCAGGGTGTCGGCGAACCGGAAGCGCCGCGCTCCCGCGGCCTCGGCCACGGCGATCACCTCGGCCACGAAGTCGAGGTCGGCCCGCGAACTGTCCTCGCCGCCCAGGGCGACGGCCAGCCCCTGTTCACGCGCGAACCGCACCATGGCGTCGACCTCGCGCAAGACCCATGACCGATCCCGCTCCAGCTTTCGCGTGATCTGCTGGTCCGAGACCGGCACCGACACATTGACCGCCGGAACCCCGCAGGCGACGGCGGCCAGGATGTCGTCCCGACGCAGGCGGCACCAGGCGATGGGAACCGCCTTCAGACCCAAATCGACGATGGCCCGGATGTCGGCGCACTCTTCCTCGCCCATGGCCGGGATGCCGACTTCGAGTTCCGGCACCCCCGCCCCGTCCAACGTGGCGGCGATGGCGAGCTTCTCGTCCCGCGTGAAGGCGACACCCGCCGTCTGCTCGCCGTCGCGCAGGGTCGTGTCGTTGATGACCACCTGAGCGTCCTTGGTCGTCGCCATGATGCCTCCTTGCCGCCCTCAGGCGTATTCCGGCTGGAACGAGTCGGCGCGCGGCTGGTCGCCGTCCCAGAAGGGCGACAAGGTGCGCAGCTTGGTGATGATCTCGGGAACCGTCGCGATCACCCGGTCGATCTCCTCTTCCGTCGTTTCGCGCGACAGGGAGAAGCGGATGGCGCCGTGGGCGGCGGTGAAGGGAATGTCCATGGCCCGCAACACATGGCTCGGCTCCAGGGACCCGGAGGTACAGGCCGATCCGGACGAGGCGGCGATCCCGGCGCGGCTGAGGAACAGCAGGATGGCCTCGCCCTCGATGTATTCGAAGGCGATGGTCGCGGTATTGGGCAGGCGGTCGTTCGGATCGCCGACCACGAAGCTGTGGCTGACGGCCTTCAGGATCCCCTGTTCCAGCCTGTCGCGCAGCGCCTTGACCACGGTGTTCTCGTGGGCCAGGGACGCCTGCGCCAGTTCCGCCGCCTTGCCCAGGCCGATGATGCCCGGGGCGTTCTCGGTCCCGGCGCGGCGTTCGCGTTCCTGGTGTCCGCCGCGCACCATGGGCTTGAAACGGGTCCCCCGACGAATGTAGAGGGCGCCGATACCCTTGGGCGCGTGCAGCTTGTGCCCGGACAGGGACAGCATGTCGATGGCGGTATCGTCC
>CAZFRK010000385.1:0-2698 GCA_964521375.1 uncultured Rhodobacterales bacterium | reverse complement strand
CCTCGATGGAGACGGTGAAGGCGGTGGCCAGGCGGGACTGGTTGTGGGCGTCCATGAGCGGCAGACCGAGGTCGCGGCACCGCTCGGGCGTCAGGCTGAGGCAGATCAGGCCGCGGCCGTGCATGGCCATGAAGTTGATGGCGTCGGGCGTCGCCATCTGGGCCGGGATCACCAGATCGCCTTCGTTCTCCCGGTCTTCGTCATCGACCAGGATGAACATGCGGCCGTTGCGGGCCTCTTCCACAATGTCCTCGATGGGCGAGAGGTACTCACTGTAGGGGGACGACACGGTACTCAATCCTTGTCCAGAAGGCGGGCCACGTAGCGGGCCAGCATGTCGATTTCCATGTTCACCGCGTCCCCCGGGCGATAAGTGCCGAAGGTGGTCACGGCCTGGGTGTGCGGGATGATGTTGATGCCGAAGCGCCCGTCCTCGACCTCGTTGACCGTCAAGGACACGCCGTCCAGGGCCACGCTGCCCTTCGGCGCCACGAACCGTTTCAGGTCGTCGGGGGCTTCGAAGACGAACCGCTTCGACTCGTTCTCGTCGGTGATCGAGACGACCTTGGCGACACCGTCGACGTGACCGGAGACGATATGGCCGCCCAATTCGTCGCCGACCTTCATGGCCCGCTCGAAGTTGACGCGGCTCCCTTCGGTCCAGGCGCCGAGCGTCGTCTTGGACAGGGTTTCGGCGGACGCCTGGACGGCGAACCAGTCGGCGCCAGTCTCGATCACCGTCAGGCAAACGCCGTTGCAGGCGATGGAGGCACCGATCTCGACGCTGTCCAAATCATAGGCCGTGGCGAACTCGAAACGGACGTCGCCCTCGCCGATGACCTTCCGCACCGATCCCAGATCGGTGATGATCCCCGTGAACATCAGCCCCTCTCGAATATGTCGAACGTGTCACATCCGGCGACGCCGGACGCGAGCCTTGCAAAATCCGGGCTATGGGCCAGTCGGTCAAGTCCCAATACGCCCACGGCGGGAATCCCGTCGCCGCCGATGATCTTCGGCGCCCGGAACCACAGCAACCGATCGACCAGCCCGGCCCGCAGGAAAGAAGCCGCCAGACGGCCTCCCGCCTCGATCATGACGCGGGTCAGCCCCTCTTCCGCCAACCGCTTCAGCACCGTCTCCGGGTCGCCGATGGGAAAGTGCCGGATCCCATCCGGTATCGTGGCGTCCTCGCCGCAGAACAGCCACACCGGCGTCTCCGCCGCCGACCGGGCGAGCTGTCCGTCGGCCGGCACCCCGTCGCGCGACAGGACGACCCGCACCGGAGGACGCGGGTCCAGGCCGGGCAAACGGCAGCGCAAATCCGGATCGTCGGCGCGCGCCGTCCCGGCCCCCGTCAGGACGGCGTCATTCCGCCCCCGTTCCAAATGCACCCGGGCCCGCGCCTCCGGGCCGGTGATCCATTTGCTCTCGCCCGACGCCATGGCGATGCGCCCGTCCAGGGTGGTCGCCAGCTTCAGCGTCACGAAGGGCAGGCCCTGCTCGACGCGCTTGAAGAACCCGGCGTTCAAGGTCCGCGCCTCGGCGGCGAGTACCCCCTGCTCGACCGCGATCCCGGCGGACCTCAGGCGCTCCAGGCCGCGGCCCGAGACCCGGCTGTCGCTGTCCACGGCGGCGACCACGCAGCGCCGCACGCCCGCCGCCACCAAGGCGTCGGCGCAGGGCGGCGTCTTGCCGTGGTGGCTACAGGGTTCCAGGGTGACATAGGCGGTGGCGCCCCGGGCGGCGTCCCCGGCGCGGCGCAGGGCCTCGGTCTCGGCATGCGGGCGTCCGCCCGGCTGGGTCCAGCCGCGTCCGACCACGCGCCCGTCACGCACCAGGACACAGCCGACCGCCGGGTTCGGCCAAACATTCCCGAGGCCACGCGTCGCCAGAGCCAGGGCGGCGCGCATATGGCCGATGTCGTGGGGATCAGTCGCCGGTTCCGACACCCGGACCGCCCATCCCGCCGAGGGTTTCGACGAACTCCTCGAAGTCGCGGGCTTCACGGAAATTCTTATAGACCGAGGCATAACGGACGTAAGCCACTTGGTCGAGCGTCTGAAGGGCCTCCATGACCATTTCACCGATCATGGATGAGGGAATCTCAGTCTCACCCGAACTCTCAAGACGCCGCTGTATGCCATTGACGACACGTTCGATCCGGTCGTCGTCCACCTTGCGCTTACGGCAGGCGATGCGGATCGACTTGACCAGTTTCTCGCGGTCGAAGGGGGCGCGCTGGCCGTTCTTCTTGGAGACGATCAGGTCCCGCAACTGCACCCGCTCGAAGGTCGTGAAGCGGGAGGAGCAGGCCGGACAGAACCGTCGACGCCGGATGGCGGAATTGTCCTCGGTCGGACGGGAGTCCTTTACCTGAGTGTCGTCATTGCCGCAGAACGGACAGCGCATCGATTACCCCTCTCTGAACCATCAACGCGCCGACCACACCCCGGAAACCCTAGATGTGGTCGGCATGCGCCGGGTTATCCTACCCCATGTCGGGGTAGATGGGGAAGCGCGCGCAAAGCGCCTCCACCTGCGCGCGGACCGCGGTCTCGGCGGCGGAGTTGTCGTCGCGGTTGCCGGCCAGGCCATCCAGGACCTCGACGATCATCTTGCCGACGGCGCGGAACTCCTCTTCGCCGAACCCGCGGGTCGTCCCGGCGGGGGTACCCAGGCGGACGCCCGAGGTGAC
>CAZFRK010000384.1:0-2698 GCA_964521375.1 uncultured Rhodobacterales bacterium | reverse complement strand
CGTTGCCCTCGCGGGTACGTTCACCCACACCGGCGAAGACCGAGACGCCGCCGTGGCCCTTGGCGATGTTGTTGATCAGTTCCTGGATGAGCACCGTCTTGCCCACGCCGGCGCCGCCGAACAGGCCGACCTTGCCGCCCTTGGTGTAAGGCGCCAGAAGGTCGATGACCTTGATGCCGGTGACCAGGATTTCCGTTTCGGTGGACTGTTCGATGAACGCCGGGGCCTGACGGTGGATCGGCAGGGTGCCCTTGGAGGTGTTGATCGGACCGCGCTGGTCGACCGGCTCGCCGATCACGTTCATAATGCGGCCCAGCACTTCCGGACCCACCGGAACCTGGATGGGAGCGCCGGTGTCGGCGACTTCCTGGCCGCGGACCAGACCGTCGGTGCCGTCCATGGCGATGGTGCGCACGGTGGATTCACCGAGGTGCTGCGCGACCTCGAGAACGAGGCGGTTACCGTTGTTGTCGGTCTCCAGCGCCGAGAGAATGGCCGGAAGCTCGCCTTCGAACTTCACGTCCACGACGGCGCCCATGACCTGGGTAATCGTACCGACGTTGTTCTTCGCCATGGGATAACTCCTATCGACCCCTATGTCCGTCAAGCAGCCGGGCAGTAAGCCGGCGCGCGATTGGTATGTCCTACAGCGCTTCCGCGCCGGAAATGATTTCGATCAGTTCCTTGGTGATCTGGGCCTGGCGGGTCCGGTTGTAGACCAGGGACAGGCTGTCGATCATGTCGCCGGCGTTGCGCGTGGCGTTGTCCATCGCGCTCATCCGCGCCCCCTGCTCGGAAGCGTCGCTTTCCAGCAGGGCCGAGAAGACCTGCATGGAGACGTTCTTGGGCAGCAGGTCCGCCAGGATGCCCTCCTCCGACGGCTCGTAGTCGTAGAGCGCCTTCGGACCGGCGACGGCCGAGGCGTTCTCGTTGGCCGGAGCGGCGGGCACCGGGAACGGAATGAGCTGCTGGCGGGTGACGACCTGGGAGATCGCCGACTGGAACTTGTTGTAGATGACCGTGCAGACGTCGAACTCGTCGGCGTCGTACATGGCCAGGACGCTCTGCGCGATTTCGTCGGCGCCTTCGAAGGTGGCGCCGCGGCGGGTCACGTTCTCGTAGGTCTTGAGAATGCGGTCGCCGAATTCACGCTTCAGCGCGTCGCGGCCCTTGCGGCCGACGCAGATGATCTTGACGTCCTTGCCGTCGTTCACCAGTTCGCGAATGCTCTGGCGGGCGGCGCGGACGATGGAGCCGTTGAAGCCGCCGCACAGACCGCGGTCGGCGGTCATGACGACCAACAGCTGGCGGTCGGTGTGGCCGGTTCCGGCCAGAAGCTTCGGCGCGCCCGCCTGCCCGGCGACGGAGCCGGCCAGGTTGCCTAGCATGCGCTCCATGCGTTCGGCGTAGGGACGGCCGGCTTCAGCCGCTTCCTGCGCCCGGCGCAGCTTGGCGGCGGCGACCATCTTCATGGCGCTCGTGATCTTCCGGGTGTTCTTCACCGAGTTGATACGAGCGCGGAGATCCTTGAGGCTGGCCATCGGGTTTCGGCCCTTCCCTTTGTCTGCCCTGGTGGTCCCTTAGGGGTGGTCCGCGCGGCGCCCGCCCCCGACCGAGCCGGAGGCGGTGTCGCCGTTCGGATTACGCGAAGGCCTTGGCGAAGCCGTCGAGGAACGACTTGAGCTTCTCCTCGGTCTCCTTGGACAGGACCTTTTCCTCGCGGATGGAGGTCAGGATGTCGGCGCCCTTCTCGCGGATCTCGGAGAGCATCTCGCGTTCGAAGCGGGTGACCTCGGACGCCTTGACCTTGTCCAGGTAGCCCTTGGTACCGGCGTAGATGGACACGACCTGCTCTTCGACCGGCAGCGGCGAGAACTGGGGCTGCTTCAGCAGCTCGGTCAGGCGCTCGCCGCGGGCCAGCAGCTTCTGCGTGGCCGGGTCGAGGTCCGAGGCGAACTGCGCGAAGGCCGCCATTTCGCGGTACTGGGCCAGTTCCAGCTTGATCGACCCGGCGACCTGCTTCATCGCCTTGATCTGAGCCGCGGAGCCGACGCGCGACACCGACAGGCCAACGTTCACGGCCGGGCGGATGCCCTTGAAGAACAGGTCCGTCTCCAGGAAGATCTGACCGTCGGTGATGGAAATCACGTTGGTCGGGATGTAGGCGGAGACGTCGTTGGCCTGGGTCTCGATGACCGGCAGGGCGGTCAGGGAACCGGCGCCATTGTCGTCGTTCAGCTTCGCGGCGCGTTCCAGCAGGCGGGAGTGCAAGTAGAACACGTCGCCCGGGTAGGCTTCACGCCCCGGCGGGCGGCGCAGCAGCAGCGACATTTGGCGGTAGGCCACGGCCTGCTTGGACAGGTCGTCGTAGAAGATGGTGCAGGCCATGCCGTTGTCGCGGAAGTATTCGCCCATGGCGCAACCGGTGTACGGGGCCAGGAACTGCATCGGCGCCGGGTCGGAGGCGGTGGCCGCGACGACGATGGTGTAGTCCAGGGCGCCATTGTCGGCCAGGGTCTTGACCACCTGGGCCACCGTGGAGCGCTTCTGCCCGACGGCGACGTAGATGCAGTACATCTTTTCGTTTTCGGTCTTGGCGTTCTCGTTGACCGTCTTCTGGTTGATGATGGTGTCCAGAAGAACCGCGGTCTTGCCGGTCTGGCGGTCGCCGATGACCAGCTCGCGCTGGCCGCGGCCG
>CAZFRK010000383.1:0-2734 GCA_964521375.1 uncultured Rhodobacterales bacterium | reverse complement strand
GCCGCTGTCTGCATCGCCGCTACCGTCGCTTACTGGTTATGAGTCCTGACCCTAGACGAATAGAAAGTTCAGATAAGTCCAGTCCCCATCATTGCTCGCGCTTGGGTAGGGTGGTGCGGGGCATGGTGTCCTTGGGCACGCCGTGTTCGCGGTCGGCGTAGGCGATGTCGTCGTGGTGCGGTTCGCGGATGTTGGCCGGGTCCTGGTGGATCATGACGTCGGCGCCGGGGAACTCCTTCAGCAGCCGCGCCTGGACCTGATCGGCGATGGCGTGGGCCTTCAGGAGGGTCAGGTTGCGGTCCATCTCCAGGTGCAACTGAATGAACTTCTGGGTCCCCGACGACCGCGTGCGCAGGTCGTGCACCTCCTCCACCCAATCGTGGTCACGGGCGATCTCGAGGATGCGCGCCCGCTCCTCCTCGTCGAATTCCCGGTCCATGAGCAGGTCCAGGCTTTCGCGCGCGATGCCCCAGGCGTTCCACAGCAGGAACCCGGCGATGCCCAGGCCGAACAGCGGGTCGGCCCAGTTCCAGCCGAGCCCCATGGCCAGCAGCAGCGAGGCGATGACGCTGGCGTTGATCAGCACGTCGCCGGTGTAGTGCAGGCTGTCGGCGGTGATGGCGACCGACCGCGTCTTGCGCACCACGTACTTCTGGAAGGCCACCAGCCCGACCGTGGCGGCGATGGCGAACAGCATGACGGCGATGCCCACGCCCCCCTGCTTCACGGCCACGGGATTGACCACGCGCGAGGCGGCCTCGGCCACCAGCAGCAGGGCCGAGCCGGAGACGAAGGCCGCCTGGGCGAGACCGGCCAGGGGTTCCGCCTTGCCGTGGCCGAAGCGGTGTTCCTCGTCCGGCGGCTCCAGGGCCTGACGGACGGCGAACAGATTGACCAGCGAGGCCAACCCGTCGAGCGTGCTGTCGATGAGGCTGGACAGCAGGGCGACGGAATCCGTCATCAGCCAGGCGCCCAGCTTCACCACCATCAGGACGAAGGCGGTGGCGACGGCGGCGTAGGTCGCCATGCGCATCAGCCGGGGGGCGTTCGGCCCCACCGCCGCCGCTTCGAGGGACTCGGCGGGGCGCGGCGGAGCCTCGGGGTCCGGCGACGCGGTTTCGTTGGGGGTGTCCGTCATCCAGGCGTCTCCCGCGCGGTGCCCGAGCCACGGGCGGCGGCGTTACGGATAGAGGCGTTCGGTGTGCCAGGAGACGGCGCCGCCGGACGCTTCGTCGCGATGATAGACGATGCGGTCGTGCAGCCGGAAGGGGCGGTCGCGCCAGAACTCCATGCGGTCGGGGACGACGCGGAACCCGGACCAGTGCGGCGGGCGCGGAATCTTGCCCAGGCCGAACTTGGCGACATATTCGGCGATGCGCGCCTCCAGCTCGAAGCGGCCCGTCATGGGGCGGGACTGCTTGGACGCCCAGGCGCCGATCCGCGAATCGCGGGCCCGGCTGTTGTAATAGGCGTCGGCCTCCTCCGCCGAGACGGCCTCGACCGCGCCTTCGACGCGCACCTGACGGCGCAGGGACTTCCAGTGGAAGCACAGCGCGGCGACCGGATTGGCGGCCAGCTCCTCGCCCTTGCGGCTTTCCAGGTTGGTGTAGAAGACGAAGCCCCGCTCATCCAGGCCCTTCAGAAGCACCATGCGCGAGGACGGGCGCCCATCGGCGGCGACCGTCGACAGGCACAGGGCGTTGGGGTCGTTCGGCTCGGTCTTTTCGGCCTCGGCCAGCCAGTCGCGGAACTGCTGGATGGGATCGGCCGTCGGGTCTAGGGGGGTCCCGGTCATCGTCGCTCTTCATCTGTCGTTCAGGTCGGATGGGGTACGTTAGGGGCGTTCGGGTCCTATTGCCATGGTTTAGCCAAGATCGAACCCTATGGTATGGAGTTGCGTTATAGACCCGGGCGACCCGGACAGAAAACAGGAGGCTTCCGTGACCCGCATGAAGACCGTTTCCCGTACCGCCGTGACGGCGCTGGCGCTGACCGGACTGCTGGCCCTGGGGGCCTGCCAGAACATGCAGGACAGCCCGAAGCAGAACGTCGGCACGATCCTGGGCGGCATCGGCGGCGCGGTCGCCGGCGCGCAGTTTGGCAAGGGGTCCGGCCAGTTGGCGGCCACCGCCGCCGGAACGCTTCTCGGCGCCTTCATCGGCAGCGAGATCGGCAAGTCCCTGGACCGCGCCGACCGCCAGGCCATGTCCCAGGCCACCGAGCAGGCCCAGCGCGCCCCCATCGGCGAGACCATTTCCTGGAACAATCCGGACTCCGGCAACCACGGCAGCGTGACGCCCGTGCGCGACGGTCGGACGGACAGTGGTTCTTACTGCCGGGAATATCGCCAGACCGTGGTGATTGATGGCCGCTCCGAGGAAGCTTATGGTACGGCGTGCCAGCAGCCGGACGGCTCCTGGCGGGTCGTCAACTAAGGCACCGCGCCGACCGAGGCGCGGCACCGACCGGACGGCCCGCGAGGCCGTCCCGCTTCGCGGCACCCCGCCCCACGCGGGGTGCCGTCGTCGTTCGCCCCAGCCGGAGTCGCCCGAATGCGGGATCCTTACGAGGTTCTCGGTGTCAGCCGCACCGCCAGCCAGCAGGAGATCAAGAGCGCCTATCGGACGCTCGCCCGCACCCTGCACCCCGACCTGAATCCGGACGACCCCCAGGCCGAGGACAAGTTCAAGGAAGCCTCCACGGCCTACGACCTGCTGTCCGACGAGATGAAGCG
>CAZFRK010000382.1:0-2760 GCA_964521375.1 uncultured Rhodobacterales bacterium | reverse complement strand
GTATGCTTCTTTCAAGGCCGCCGTCTGGGGCGCGGTCCCGGCGACCGGCGACGCGACGGAGATCCTGCTCGGCTACGCCGTCTTCCTGATCGCCCTGTTGATTTTCCGGCGGCCCATCGTCAAGTGGTGGGCCGCCTTGCCGGTCGTCCTCCTGGGCGCCCTGGTCGCCCTGCTGGACGTTCTGGTCCTGGGGCAGGGGCTGGGCGCGGCGGTCAAGGATCTGGTTCTCTTCAGCCTGTTGCCAGTGCTGACGGTGGTTATCTACCGCATGGGCTGGGCGAAATAGGGGCCTGGACCTCCGTCAGGACCGGCTTTTCCGCTTGGCGTGGCGCATTTGAAGGGCCAGGGCGCTGACCAGCGACAGGACGGCGGCGCCCATCAGGATGTCGAAGATAGGGTGCGAGAAGAAGCCGATGAAGCCGTTGGGCGAGATGATCAGCCCGCGCCGCAGCTCGCTTTCGACCATCGGCATCAGGATCATGGCCAGGACCACGGGCACCGCGGGGATATTGACCTTCTTGAAGACGTAGCCGATGACCCCGAAGGCGATCATGAACCAGACGTCGTAGAGGCTGTTGGACAGTGAGAAGGCGCCCACCACGCTGAGCACGGCGACCAGCGGGAACAGGACCGAAGGCGGCTGCGAAACGGCGCGCACGGCGACGGCGGCGGAGATCAGGCCCAGGACGAGCAGGATTACCTGCGCCGCGAAGAGGCCGATGAAGATGGCCCAGATAAGGTTCGGCTGGTCGGTGAAGAGCAGGGGGCCGGGGCGGACACCGTGCATCATCAGGGCGGCGATCATCACCGCCGTCTGGGCGTCGCCGGGAATGCCGAAGGTCAACATGGGGATCATGGCGCCGCCCGCGTCGGCGTTGTTGCCCGCCTCGGAGGCGGCGACGCCCCGGATCTCGCCCTTGCCGTAGACCGAGGGGTCCTTGGCGGTCTTCTTTTCGACCTCGTAGGACAAGAAGGCGGCGATGTCCGCCCCGGCGCCGGGAATGGAGCCGACGAAGGTTCCCAGAAGGCCCGACCGTCCGATGGAGGGTAGGACCCGCCGTAGGGTGGACAGACGGACGCGGGCCAGCCGCAGGCCCTGCAATTCGGTCACCTTGCGTTGTTGTAGGCGGCTGACCAGGGCCTCGATCACCTCGCTGAAGCCGAACAGACCGATCAGGGCCGGAACGTAGGAAACGCCCGCCGCCAGGTAGGGACTGTCGAAGGTGAAGCGGGTGATGCCCAGGATGGGGTCGATGCCGACCATGGTCAGCATGGCGCCGATCAAACCGGCGAAGATGCCGCGCAGGACCGAGCCGCCCGACACCGAGATGATCAGGGTCATGCCCAGGACGCCGAGCGCGAAGTATTCGGCGGACCCGAACTTGAGGGCGATCAGCGCCAGCTGCGGGGCCAGGGTCATCAGCATGATGGCGGAGATCATGCCGCCGAGGGCCGAGGCGATGATGCCGACGCCCAGGACCTCGTCGCCGCGACCGGTCTTGAACAGCGGGTAGCCGTCCAGGGTGGTCGCCGCCGAGGCCGGCGTGCCCGGAATGTTCAGGGCGATGGCGGGGATGCAGCCGCCGCCGATGCCGCCGACGAAGACGCCGATCAACAGCATCAGGCCGGGAATGGGGGGCAGGGAGAAGGTCAGCGGCAGGAGGACGATCATCCCCATGGTGGAGGTGAACCCCGGCAGGCTGCCGATGATCAGGCCGCCGGCGACGCCCAGGCCCAGGAAGAGCAGGGCCATGGGGTCGGCGACCGCGGCCAGTCCGAGAAGGAAGTGTTCCATGGCGAGCGCCTCTCCGTCAGTCGACCGCGTATCCGGGGATGAGGTCCAGCAGGCTGTCCCACTCCGGAAGAGGGACGTTCAGCCAGCTCTTGAAGACGAGATAGAGCAATACCGCGCAGACGACCGCGAACACCGTGGTGCCAAGCCAGCGGCGACTTCCGAAGACGACCCGACCGGCGAACAGGTAGGCCGCCGTGGCGACGACGAAGCCGAGGACGTCCTGCGCGGCCACATAGGCGATGGTCAAGACCAGCAGGAGGCAGGCGCGCAGGACGTCGGCCCGGGCGATGGGCGTTGTCTCGGCGGTCTTCGGACGCAGTCGGGGGCCGACGGCCAGGAAGATCACGCCCAGGATCAGGAACAGACCGGAAATGATGCGCGGGAAGAAGGCCGGACCCACGTCGCCATGGGTCGGGATGGAGGGAAGGCCCGCCGCCAAGGACCACAGGATGACCGAGGCGATGACCGAGGCGACGCCGATGACTCTTTCCTGGTTCAGCATGGCGGGCCTCGCTGACGGAAACGGGGGAAGGGAGGGGAGGGGGACCCCCTTCGCGGTGAGTTTGGGGGGAGAGGATACCGCGAAGGGGGCACGATGGACCTTACTTGGCGACGGTCAGGCCCATGTCCTCGAGCAGCGCCCGGAAGCGCGGGGCGTCCTTCTCCATGTAGGCGGCGGTTTCGGCGCTGCCGCGATAGAGAATGTTGAAGCCCTGTTTGGCCATGAAGTCCTTGAACTCCTGGCTTTCGGCGGCGGCCTGGAAGGCCTTTTCCAGCACCGCGACGCGGTCGGCGGGGACGCCGTCGGGAACGCCGACGCCGCGCCACGTCCCGAACTGAAGGTCGACGCCCTGCGACTTGGCGGTCGGCACGTCGGGGAACAGGGACGACGGCGACTCACCGAAGACGGCCAGGATGTTGAGCGCGCCGGCCTGGGCCTGCGCCGACATTTCCGGGACGCTGGC
>CAZFRK010000381.1:0-2765 GCA_964521375.1 uncultured Rhodobacterales bacterium | reverse complement strand
CGCGAGAACTTCTGCATCATCAGGCGCGACTGGTAGCTGGCGCCGACGCTGAGCCAGGAGTTGACGTCATAGAGCATGCCGACCTTCAGCCCGCCGCCGAAGGAATAGTCGTAGTCGCGGTCCGACATGGCGTTGGGATCGACCGACATGGCGCTGAACATGTCCAGGCCCGTCGCCTTGAACCGCTGGGCGGCCAGCATGGGCATGATGCCCAGGGTCATGTGGTTGTCGATCTTGCGGGCGTAGTTGACGCCGAAGAACACCTGCGCCATGTCGATGCCCGTCGGCGTGCCGACGCGCGAGAAGATGGGCTGGTATTCGGTGTTCATGCCGCCGTTGGCGGTGACCAGGACGCCCCAGGCGCTTTCCCCGTCCTCGGCCTGGAAGTTGGCGCCGCCGCACAGGATGTTGAAGTAGTCGTTGTCGCTGTCGTGATTGCCGTTGGGCAGGCCGCCGCTGCCGGTGATGGTGACGTCGCGGTTGGGCCGGAAATGGGTCAGGCAGGCCCCGGCGATGTTGCCCGCGCGGACGCCGAGCGCCGGGTTGGTGGCGGCGGCCAGGGGGCCGCTGTTGTGGGCCGTCCCGGCCCCCACCATCCCCTTCGCCGGGGCGCCGTGCGCGTGGGCGAAATAGCCATTGGTCGCCAGGGCGGGTTGCATGGTCGCAAGCCCCAGCGTCAGGGCCGCCCCCAGGGCGGCCACGGTACGCGTGATCATTCTTCGTCCTCCCCTGGCGCGGGTGCGCCGGGATTGGGACGGACCTCGGTCTCCGGTGGGACTCGGAGTCCGGGATGTCTGCCTCCCCGCGCCCCGGGCCTTGTTCGTGCTTGGTTCGTGTTTGTTTTCTTGGCGACCGGTCGGTCCGGGACGACCGGCGAATATGAAGTTTTCTTAATTTAGATTTTCATGCAATGGTTTTCGCGCGCCCAGCCGCTACCCGGATGGGTGGTATGGTCGCGGGGCGTTACGCGGTCCGTAAGGCCCTTGTGCGCCGCACAGAAAGGCCGGGCGGGAGACCGGCGGTTGGGATGTGGCGGGTTTCCAGGGGGAAACAACTCCCCCAGCGCGACGGCGCCCGGCGCGCCGGGCCGGAATGCCGCGTCGCGGGAAAACCATGTTCATTCCGCGGGAATGAAAAATATTTCCCGCTTAGGGCAGGGGACGGCCTTCGTGCAGGGCGATGGCGTAGCGGAAGGACTGGGCCATCCGCTCGGCGCGCTCCACGAACATCCCGGCGACCTCTTCGGAAAACAGCTCGCGCGCCTGTTCCCGGAACAGCACCAGCCACAGTCCGAAATGATGGTCGCGCAGTTCGGGCAGGTTCATATGGACCGGCAGGGGGCGCCCGTCGTACTTCCGGTCGCCCTGGTCGCCGATCACCATGCTGGCCCAGAAGCGGACCATCTTGTCCAGGTGCGGACCCCAGTCGCCGCCGAGCGCGCGCTCGAAGATGGGCCCCAGCTCCTCGTGGTCGCGGATCTTGCCGTAGAAGCCGTGAACGAGACGGGTGATGTCCTCCACCGAAACGGCCTGGGCGGGGTCGACGGGGTTCCAGGCGGCATAGGTGCCTTCGGTCATGCGGGCCTCCGAACGGATGGGAACGGATGGGAAAGGGTGTCGGGCGGGCGCTTCGGACGGAGCGACCTTCCCCGCGCGAGCAGTAGCACGCGTCCGGTGCCTCCGGAAATGCCAAAGATCAACCGGCCCCGGCTTACCCCGCGCGGATGCGGTTGACGGCGCCGCGCAGGCGGCGGGCCAGGTCGCGCGGGCGGTCGAGCAGGATGGGCGCCGGTTTGCCGCGCGGCGGCTCCAGGACCAGGCCGATCTCGGTCACGGCGTCGTCCACCACCGCCCGGACCACCAGTTCGACGGCGCCCAGGCGCAGGCGGTCGCCGACTTCGGGGCGGCGGATCTCGTGGATGAAGAAGTCCGCCAGGGTCCAGTCGCCGCGGTCGGCGGGCAGGGGCAGGCCGTAGCTTTCCGCCAGGGTGCCCAGGCGCACGTCCGCCTTGAGCACCAGATCGCCGAAGAAGGCGCGGTCCTCGTCGGTGATCTCCCGTGATTCGGCGTAGAGGCGATCGAGCAGGGGCAGACGGTCCGGGGTGGTGAAGAGGTAGACCAGATCCCCGGCCTCCAGTCCGCGAAGCTGGTGGTGGCGCAGCACCCGCCCGGCCCGGATGATGAGCGACGGGCGCGCCCAGCGCGGCACCCTCTGGCCGCGCGCCACCGGGCTGCGCGGACGGATGGTGTAGGTGACCAACTCGTGCGCCGCCTGTCCCGGCAGTTCCAGCGCCATGCGGTTGGTGGGACCGGCGCCGGGCACGATCAGCCCCAGCCGCCGGGCGACCGGGCGGATGGTCCAGCCCTGGATCAGCAGGGACACCAGGACGATCAGGAAGGTCGTGTTGAACAGGGTCTGGGCCATGGGCAGGCCGTTCAAGACCGGCAGGATGGCCAGCAGGATGGACACCGCCCCGCGCAGCCCGACCCAGGCCAGGAAGGTGATCTCCCGCCGGGCGAAGCGGAAGGGGGCCAGGCACAGCCAGATGGCGACCGGGCGGACGACGAAGATCAGCGATAGGCCCAGGGCCGCGGCGGGCAACAGCACCGCTGGGAACTGCGACGGCGTCGCCAGCAGGCCGAGGGTGACGAACATGACCATTTGGCCCAGCCACGTCAGGCCGTCGTGGAACCGCTTCAGGGTGGTCGCCCCGTGCAGCCGCCCGGCCCCGACGGTCAGCCCGGCGACGTAGGCGGCCAGAAAGC
>CAZFRK010000380.1:0-2770 GCA_964521375.1 uncultured Rhodobacterales bacterium | reverse complement strand
CTGGCCATCTTCATCAGCCAGTCGGGCGAGACCGCCGACACCCTGGCCGCCCTGCGCTACTGCAAGGAGCACGGCCAGCGCATCGTCTCCATCGTCAACGTGCCCGAAAGCACCATGGCGCGGGAATCCGACGCCATCCTGCAAACCCTCGCCGGGCCGGAGATCGGCGTCGCCTCGACCAAGGCGTTCACCACCCAGCTCACGGTGCTGGCCTGCTTCGCCATCGCCCTGGCCAGCGCGCGCGGCGCCATCGGCGCCGAAGAGGTCGCCCGCCTGTCCACGGCCCTGACCGAGGTGCCCGCCCGCGCCGCCGAGGTGCTGAACCACGACGAGCGCATCCGCAAGATCGCCGAGGACGTCATGCAGGCCCGCGACGTGCTCTACCTGGGGCGCGGCGCCAACTATCCCATCGCCCTGGAAGGCGCCTTGAAGCTGAAGGAAATCAGCTACATCCATGCCGAGGGCTATGCCTCGGGCGAGATGAAGCACGGTCCCATCGCGCTGATCGACGAGACCGTTCCGGTGGTCGTCATCGCCCCCAGCGACGGCCTGTTCGAAAAGACCGCCAGCAACGTGCAGGAGACGGTGGCGCGCGGTGGTCGCGTGGTCTTCTTCTCCGACGTGCGCGGCGTCCGCAAGATGGGCCAGGCCGCCGTCTTCACCGTCGCCCTGCCGGAGGTCGACCCCTTCGTCACCCCCATCCTATACGCCATCCCCGTGCAACTTCTGGCTTATCACGTCGCGGTGCTGAAGGGCACCGACGTGGACCAGCCCCGCAATCTGGCGAAGTCGGTGACCGTCGAATAGGAACCGGCCACGCTTTCGCCCCATTGATAGGGATGAATGGAAGCGGCCATCGGGCCGACGCAACGATGAGGAGAGCAGGCATGGCATGGCGGCCTTTGGTCTTGGCGATGGGGCTGGCGATGGTCCTGACGGCTGCGGCGACGAACGCCGGCGCGGCGGAAGACGTGCCGACCCTGGGCCAGTGCAAGGCGTCCTTCGACCGTTGCATGACCGCCTGCGAGGCCGCCAATCCCGAGGCCGGGGCCGGTCTCGCCGGGTGTCAGGCCCGTTGTGCCGCCGAGCGCGCCGGGTGCGAGGCCAAGGCCGGGTACGAGCAGGCCAAGCCTTGGGTCCAGGAGCAGTTCGAGAACATGCAGAAGTTCTTCGACGGCTTCAGCAAGGGGCCAGAGGGTGGAAGCGCGCCGCCGACCGACAAGGCGCCGTCCTCCGACGGTCCGGCGGACAGCGCGCCGAAGGACATCTGAGGGCCACCGAGGGCCACCCTGGGAGAGACCCGTGGCGTCGGCGGGGCGTCGCTCGGCGTGTCCTCCTTGCCCTTCGAAGGCGTGCGTTCGCCCGCCATGCGGCCTATAGTCCCTTCAGCGTCATGTCACGGAGCGTTCGGGATCATTCTAAAACCCCCGCTGGACATGTGGGTAGTTTTTTAGAATCATTCCAGATAAGTTGCGCTCCATCGGGATTCGCCAGACCAAGGGAGGCTGCTCGTGGCCGATCAGCAGTATGACTACGACCTCATCACCATCGGCGCCGGGTCGGGCGGCGTTCGGGCGTCGCGTCTGGCGGGCGGCTACGGCGCCCGTGTCGCCGTGGTCGAGGAAAAGGCCCCCGGCGGGACCTGCGTCCTGCGCGGCTGCGTGCCCAAGAAGCTGCTGATCTACGGCGCCCACTTCGCCGAGGAGGTGGAGGACGCCGCCGGGTACGGCTGGACCGTCGGCGACGTGTCCTTCGACTGGAAGACGCTGATCGCCAACAAGAACAAGGAACTCAAGCGCCTGGAAGGGATCTACGAGCGCATCCTGCGCGACAACCACGTGGATCTTCTGATGGGCCGGGGAACCCTGGTCGACGCCCATACGGTGCGGGTCGGCGACAAGACCTACACAGCGGAAAAGATCCTCATCGCCGTCGGCGGCTGGCCGACCTTGCCCGACATTCCGGGCATCGAGCACGCCATCACCTCCAACGAGGCGCTCGACCTGCCGGAGCTGCCCGAAGAGATCGTCATCGTCGGCGGCGGCTACATCGCCGTCGAATTCGCCGGGATCTTCAACGCGCTGGGCGCCAAGACCACCATCGTCATCCGGGGCGATAACATCCTGCGCGGCTTCGACGCCGACGTGCGCTCCGACCTGAGCCACGAACTGGAGCGCAAGGGGATCCGCATCATGCGGGAAACCCGCGTCACCTCCATCGAACGGTGCGGCGAAGGGAAGTTCTCGTTGCTGCTGGACAACGCCGAGGAACTCTCCTGCGTCGGCGCCGTCATGTACGCCACGGGGCGCGCCCCGAACACCCGCGGCCTGGGCCTGGAAGAGGTCGGCGTGGCGCTGAACGAAAAGTCCGGCGCGGTGATGGTCGACGAATGGTCGCGGACCAACGTGCCCAACATCTTCGCCATCGGCGACGTCACCGACCGCATCAACCTGACGCCGGTCGCCCTGAACGAAGGTTTGTGCTTCGCCGAGACCGAGTTCAACGACAACCCGCGCAAGATGAGCCATGAGAACGTCCCGGCGGCGGTCTTCTCGCAGCCGCCCGTCGGCACCGTCGGGCTGACCGAGCATGAGGCGCGCCTCAAGGGCCCGGTGGACATCTATGTCTCGCGCTTCCGGCCCATGAAGTACACCTTGTCCGGGCGCGAGGAGAAGGCGCTCATGAAGCTGATCGTCGACCGCGCGACCCAGAAGGTCGTCGGCGCCCATATGGTCGGCGTCGACGCGCCGGAGATCATCCAGGGCATCGG
>CAZFRK010000379.1:0-2787 GCA_964521375.1 uncultured Rhodobacterales bacterium | reverse complement strand
GATGGCCAGTTCGGGGATGGGCACGTTGATCCATTCGCTCTCGGGCCTGACCACGGAGAGGCGGCGGCCCGTCTCCGGGTGCTTGCGATAGGCCATCCGGTTGAACGTCACCACGCCTTTGTATAGGGTCTGGCGCAGCATGCCGGTCTGCCTGGAAGCCGTGCCGACCAGCGTCGTGTGAACCCAGTTTCCACCTTTCGGCGCCGGGATGGCCAGTGCGTTCAAGGCTTCGCAGATCCTCTTCAAGGTCTTTCCGGACGCGTAGTCCGCGAAGATCTGCCGGACGATCTCGGCCTCGGCCTCGTTGATCTTGCGCAGGCCGCGTATCGGCTCGCCGCGCTCATCGAGTTGGTGGACCATGTCGTAGCCGTAGGTTCGGCCTCCCGGCGCCGCGCCGCGCAGCACCGAGGCGATGACCCCTCGGTGCGTCTTGTCCGCCAAGTCCTTCAGGTAGAGCGCGTTCATGGTGCTTTTCAGGCCGATGTGCAGCTCACTGATAGGTCCTTCGGAGACCGTCTCCACGGCTACGTCCAAGAAGGCCATCTTCTTGAAGAAATTCGCCGTATCGCCTTGGTCGCGGCTGATACGGGACAGGTCCTCGGTGATGACCAGGTTGAAGTAGGCCTCGACCGCCGCCGTCATCAAGGCCCGGATGCCTGGGCGGTTGGTCAGGTGAGAGCCTGAGATGGCCTCGTCCGTGAACACGTCCATGACCACGTAGCCCTTTTGCTGGCAGTAGCGGCGGCAGCGCTCGATCTGGTCATGCGTTGATGTACACTGGCGGTCAGTTGAATGGCGGGCGTAGATGGCCACGAGCACGGGGGTTGTTCTCCTGAGTGGGCTTGCGCCGTCGCGGCTTTACGCGAAGTGGCGTCGCCGCTGATAGGCCACCTACTCGGGCATCAAGCCGATGGCGGGTTCCAGGATCTCGGCGATCACGCCGTCGTCCAGCCCGGTCTTCTGCATGAGCCGAACGGCGACGGCCGTATGGGCGTCGACACGGCGCCGACCGGCGTCCCGCCTCTGCAACTCGACCAGTTCTTCCAGCAGGGCCAGGCGCTCACGGAGAGCGGCGATGGTGGCCGTGTCCTCCGTCGCCTTCAGCAGCTCATAGCCGCCGGTCTTGCGGATGGTGGGCAGGACCTCCGCCGTCACCCATTTCTTGAACCGCTTGGCCGCGGCCTTGCGGCTGGTGAGGATGAGGCTGTAGAGGCCGGACTCGTTGATGATGAGCATGTCCTGGTCGCCTCCAGGGGTATAAACATTAGCAACCCCCCTTTCATCCTCATCCAGGCGCTTCGCCGCCATCGCCGGGTTGCTGTGTTCCAGCACCCTGCACACGTCGGTGAGGGCGAACCACGGTTGGCCGTCCTGGTCGATCACGCGGACTTCGTTGGTTTCAAAGGAAAACGGGATGATGTCGGTCATGGTGGGGGTCCCGCCTTGGGTCGTTGCACACCCTTTGTGATTACCCCTATCCGGGATGGGTGGCAAGAAGGGCGGACGCGGGTCATCGTGAGGTTTTTCAACGGTTTGCCTAAGTTCGCCTGACATTGCCATTCCTCGCCTAAGTTCGCCGGACTCCGCACGTCTTCGACAGATTTTGCCCGTCGTATTAGAGGGCAGGATAGGTCCGGTGGGCCTACTCGGCCCCCCGGACAGCCCCTTTGGGGCTATCCTGCTTATTCGCATGGCGGGGCCATGCTCAACGATTGAATGCGTTGACGTGACTTTTCACGTCGCTTTCGCCTTCGGTTTCCACCTTTGGTGACGCCGAAGGGCGTGGTTTACGACGAAGGAGCGTGGAAACGAAGAAGGCCCGGCGGTTCGCCGGGCCTTCTCTAAGTGCGGGCGCTGGAGGGGCGGCGCGCCTACGCCGAGGTCTCCTCCAGCCAGCGCCTGCAATCGGCGACGAAGCCGAGACGAGGGATCTGCGACGGCGGCAGCCGCGCCGCGATCTCTTCGTCCGAAAGGTCGGTGTTCTGGATCAGGGCGAACGCTAGGTCCTGGTCGGCGGCGTGCCGTTGCGCCTCGATCTCGTGGCGCCGGACAGCGTCTTGAAACTTCACCAACCGCTCCAGGGTGGCCAGATATTGCCGTTCCAGGCCGGGGCGAACCGATTTGCCGACGGCGCCATAGCCGCCGGTCTTGCGGATGCTGGGCAGGACCTCCGCCGTCACCCACTTCTTGAACCGCTTGGCGGCGGCCTTCCGGCTGGTGAGGATCAGCGAGTAGAGACCGGACTCGTTGATGATGGTGAACGACTGCGCGCCACCACGTTGGCCAGAATGACCCTCACTATTGCTTAGGGTCATCTTCTCGTCGTCATCCAGGCGTTCCGCCGCCTTACTTGGGTTACTGTGATCCAGCACCCGGCACACGTCGGCGAGGACGAACCAGGGTTGGCCATCGCGGTCCGTGAGACGGACGGCACTGCCTTCGAATTCAAAGGGGATGATGGTACTCATGCTGTGGTTCCTTCTCATTGAGGCGTCGGCTCGATCCGTTGCCCTCGGTCCTTTGCTCTGGTGGTGGTCGGCGCCGTGGCCAGTGCGACCGCGCGGCCATCGGTGGAGATGATCCTGAGGCCGACGATCAGCTCATCCGCGTTCCGCTCGGGCAGGACCTGGTTTCCGGCGCGGTCAACCATGGCGCCGGACGGCTCCGGCGCCGTCTTCTTGGCGGGCGTCGCCGCGCGGGACGCCCAGGCGGCCACCATCGGCTCGACCGCCTTCGGCACCTTGCGGGTCTGGTCACGGCGGGCAGGCTCCGACGCGCCGCCGAACA
>CAZFRK010000378.1:0-2789 GCA_964521375.1 uncultured Rhodobacterales bacterium | reverse complement strand
CCATCAGCACGCTGAGCGAGATTTCCAACGGCATCGCCGCCGCCGTCGAGGAACAAACCGCCGCGACGAGTGAGATCAGTCGCAACATCCAGGCCGCCGCCGATAGGACGCGGGAGCTTTCCGACGTGGTGGCCGAGCTGACGGATGCCACCGCGACGACCGGCGCCCAAGCCGACGGCGTGTCCAATAGCGCCGGGGCCTTGCGCGGCATGGCCAGCGACCTGAGCGGCGAGGTGGACAGCTTCCTGAAGGATCTTCAGCACTCCGCCTGACGGGGGAGGGCTCTGACGGCGGGAGGAAGGGGCATTGGGGCCGCCTTCCTCTCCGGCTTGGGCGCTTTCGTTCTCGCGCGGTCCCCGGAAGCTGGCCCCTATTGGTTCGGTTAAGCGCGAACGGCTCCGGGAGGGTCCGGTCCGTGAAGGGGAACGCGGGCCTCGACAGCGTCGCCAGGGAGGGCAACAATGGACGTGGATGAAGCTATATCGAAAGTGTACGTATGACCGAAATGACCCAGGCCCGCTACGTCAGCTTCAAGGGCATGAACTGCGGGCAGCGCGCCGACGCCGTGGCGGATCGGGCGCTGGAGTTGTGCGCCGCGCCCGACTGGACCAATGCCTTCTGGGACAAGTTCCGCGACAAGGTGGCCGCCGCCCGGGCCGCCGACCGCCCGAAGGGAACGCCGGACACCCTGTACCTCGTCTGCTCGCATGTCTTCTACCTGGAAGACCTGTTCGACGAGGCCGAGGACGAGGAGGGCCTGTCCATGCTGAAGGCCATCGAGCACGACTGCTGCTGACCGGCCCGCCGTCACTCCTTCCGTCCGCCGCCGGTTGCTCCCCCACCGGCCCGAAAAGCCAAAGCCGACAAACGAAACCGGCCGCTGGAGCGATCCAGCGACCGGTCGTCGTCTTGGTCCGTCGTCGTCCCTAAGCCGAGGGCTAGAGGGTGCGCTTCACCATCTTCTGCTTGATGTCGGCGATGGCCTTCGCCGGGTTCAAGCCCTTCGGGCACGTATTGGTGCAGTTCATGATGGTGTGGCAGCGGTACAGCTTGAACGGATCTTCCAGCGCGTCCAGGCGTTCGCCGGTGGCTTCGTCGCGCGAGTCGTTGATCCAGCGGGCGGCCTGCAAGAGGATGGCCGGACCCAGGTACCGCTCGCCGTTCCACCAGTAGCTGGGGCAGGAGGTCTGGCAGCAGAAGCACAGGATGCATTCCCACAGGCCGTCCAGCTTGGCGCGTTCTTCGGGGGACTGCAGGCGTTCGCCCTTGCCCGGCGCCGGGGTGTCCGCCTTCATCCAAGGCTCGATGGAATTGAGCTGGGCGTAGGGGATGGTCAGGTCGGGGACCAGGTCCTTGACCACCGGCAGGTGCGGCAGCGGGTAGACGGCGACCTCGCCCTTGATCTCGTCGATCGGCTTCAGGCAGGCCAGGGTGTTGAGGCCGTCGATGTTCATCGCGCAGGACCCGCAGATGCCTTCCCGGCAGGAGCGGCGCAGGGTGAGCGTCGAATCGACCTCGTTCTTGATCTTCAACAGGGCGTCCAGGACCATGGGGCCGCAGTCGTCCATGTCCACCTCGAAGGTGTCCATGCGCGGATTTTCCCCGGTGTCCGGGTCGTAGCGGTAGATCTTGAAAACCTTGATGTTCGTCGCGCCTTCGGCCTTGAAGGTCTTGCCTTCCTTGACGCGGCTGTTCGGCGGCAGGTTGAATTCAGCCATGAGCTTGTCCTCTCAGCACGTCCGGCCTTAATAGACGCGAGCCTTGGGCTCGATGTACTCGACTTCGTCCGTCAGGGTCCAGGTGTGGACCGGGCGGTAGTCGAGCGACACGTTGTACTTGTCGTCGACGGTCGCCAGGGAGTGCTTCATCCACTCCTTGTCGTCGCGATCGGGGAAGTCCTCGTGGGCGTGGGCGCCGCGGCTCTCCTTGCGGGCCTCGGCGGAAACGATGGTGGCGCTGGCGCAGGCCATCAGGTTTTCCAGCTCCAGGGCCTCGATGAGGTCCGTGTTGAAGATCAGCGAGCGGTCGGTGATCTTCATCATCGGCAGGGTGTCGGCCACCGCCTTCAGCCCCTCGACGCCGTCCTTCAGGGATTCGGCGGTGCGGTAGACCGCGGCGTCGCGCTGCATGGTCTTCTGCATGTCGAGGCGGATGTCGGCGACGCGGCGGTCGCCATCGGCGTTGCGCACGCGATCCAGGCGGGAGATCGCCAGCTCACCGGCATTGGCGGGCAGCGGCTTGTGCTTGGTGCCCGGCTTGACCAGTTCGGCGGCGCGGTGCGCGGCGGCGCGACCGAAGACCACCAGGTCGAGCAGCGAGTTGGTGCCCAGGCGGTTGGCGCCGTGGACGGAGGTCGAGGCACACTCGCCGACGGCCATCAGGCCGCCGCAGACGGCGTCCGGGTCGTCCTTGGTCGGACGCAGCACTTCGCCCATGTAGTTGGTCGGAATGCCGCCCATGTTGTAGTGGACGGTCGGCAGGACCGGGATCGGCTCCTTCGTGGCGTCGACGCCGGCGAAGATCTTGGCCGTCTCGGTGATGCCCGGCAGGCGTTCCCACAGCACGTCGGCGCCCAGGTGTTCCAGGTGCAGGTGGATGTGGTCGTTGTCCTTGCCGACGCCCCGGCCTTCGCGGATTTCCATGGTCATGGCGCGCGACACGACGTCGCGGGAGGCCAGGTCCTTGGCGGTCGGCGCGTAGCGCTCCATGAAGCGGTCGCCAGCGGAGTTGGTCAGGTAGCCGCCTTCGCCGCGGGCGCCTTCGGTGATCAGGCAGCCAGAGCCGTAGAT
>CAZFRK010000377.1:0-2791 GCA_964521375.1 uncultured Rhodobacterales bacterium | reverse complement strand
TCAGATTATGTGTCACCCATCATTAATAATATACGAAGGTATCGCGACGTCGGTCGTCGGCGCCCTTTGTCGCCTTCAGGCCATATCGCCTATTGCCGAACAGGGGGGCGATTGTCTATGTCTTGTGGGCTTCGGGCGGCCGGCATCACCGGCGGCCCGGTCGGTGTTGCATGCCGCGCGCGGATCCGGTTCGGGTCCGCCGTGGGAATTGATGGACGGGCCTTCGGGCGCGGCTCCGGTGTGAACCAGGGGCAGGCGCGGAGCGGGCGTGGCGGAACTGGTAGACGCGCCAGGTTTAGGTCCTGGTGGCTTCGGTCGTGGGGGTTCAAGTCCCTCCGCCCGCACCAAAAGGCCGGGTTCCCCGGCGCGACGCGATACCGGCGGGCGCATGGACGCGCATTCAAGGCGCGCGCGGCGTCGAGGCGGAGAGTTGCGGACTGTTTCCGGCCGGCCACCTCACGGGGAGGGCTGGCCTTCACCTTATCGAACAACGAAGAAGTGTGGGAATTTCCATGCAGGTCACTGAAACCAACGCCGAAGGCCTCAAGCGCGAATTCAAGATCGTCGTTCCGGCCGACAAGATCGAAGCCGAACGCACGAGCCGCCTTCAGGAGCTGTCCAAGCAGATCCGTCTGCCCGGGTTCCGCCCCGGCAAGGTGCCGATGGCGCTGATGAAGAAGCGCTACGGCGCCAATGTCATGGGTGAGGTTCTGGAGCAGACTGTTCAGACCTGCACGCAGGATGTCCTGTCCGAGCGCGACCTTAAGCCCGCCATGCAGCCGAAGATCGAAGTGATCTCCTTCGACGAGGGCAAGGACCTGGAATACTCCTTGTCGGTCGAGATCCTGCCCGAAATCGCCGCCATGGACCTGAAAGCGGTCAAGCTGGACAAAAAGAAGGCCAAGATCGCCGACAGCGAGGTCGAGGAAGCCCTGGGGCGCATCGCCGAAAGCCGCAAGTCTCTGGAAGCCAGTGACTCCAAGCGCAAGGCCAAGAAGGGCGACACCCTGGAGATCGACTTCATCGGTCGCGTCGGCGGCGAGGAGTTCGCGGGCGGCAAGGGCGAGGGCTACGACCTGGAACTGGGGTCCGGCACCTTCATCCCCGGCTTCGAGGATCAGCTGATCGGCGCCAAGCCGGGTGAGACCCACACCGTCGCCGTCACCTTCCCCGAGGAATACCACGCCGAGGATCTGGCCGGGAAGGAGGCCGAGTTCGAAGTCAACGTCAAGGCGCACAAGGACGCCAAGACCCCCGAGATCGACGACGAGTTCGCCAAGTCCATCGGCTTCGACGACCTCGAGGCCCTGAAGGCCGCCGTCCGCGAGCAGATCGAAAAGGAATACGCGGGCGTCACGCGCGGCCTGATGAAGCGTCAGCTCCTCGATGTCCTGGCCGACCTGGCCGACTTCGAGGTTCCGACCGGCATGGTCGATCAGGAGTTCGACGCCATCTGGAAGCAGCTCGAGGAAGCCAAGGCCAACGACAACCTCGACGAGGAAGACAAAGGCAAGTCCGACGACGAGTTGAAGGAAGAGTACAAGGCGCTCGCCGAGCGTCGCGTGCGCCTCGGCCTTCTGCTCGCCGACATCGGCCAGAAGAACGAAATCCAGATCGGCCAGGACGACATGAACCGGGCGATCATGGAAGAGGCCCGCCGCTTCCCCGGCCAGGAGCAGATGGTCTTCCAGTACTTCCAGAACAACCCGCAGGCTCTCGACCAGCTTCGCGCGCCGCTTTACGAGGATAAGGTCGTCGACTTCATCTTCGAGATGGCCGACGTCAGCGAGACCGAGGTCACTCCCGAAGAGCTGACCGCCGAGCCGGAAGAGGTCGCGGACGAGCCGAAGAAGAAGGCTCCGGCCAAGAAGAAGGCCCCGGTCAAGAAGGCCAAGGCCGACGACGAAGGAGACGCCGAGGACGCAGCCGGCGAGTAATCGCCCATCAGGTCCACGCAGCACCGTTGAAAACAGGGGGATGCCTCGCCAATATGAGGGGCATCCCCCTGTCCGTTCCGGGGCGTCCCCCCGGGGGCGGGCACATCCATCCGTTCGCGTCGTCCGATCCGGGCGACGCCGTCTTCCCAGATTCGAGAGGCACTAGCATGAGTGAGCGGGATCCCTTCGACGTTTACATGAACACCCTGGTGCCCATGGTGATCGAACAGACCAACCGGGGGGAGCGGTCCTTCGACATCTATTCGCGCCTTCTGAAGGAACGCATCATCTTCCTGACCGGCCCGGTCAACGACCACGTGGCCAGCCTGGTTTGCGCCCAGTTGCTGCACCTGGAGTCGGAAAACCCGTCGAAGGACATCGCCTTCTACATCAATTCGCCGGGCGGCGTCGTCACCTCGGGCCTGTCCATGTACGACACCATGCAGTACATCCGTCCCGACGTCGCCACGCTCTGCATGGGTCAGGCGGCGTCCATGGGATCGCTGCTGCTGGCCGCCGGCGCGGCGGGCAAGCGGTTCTCGCTGCCCAACGCGCGGATCATGATCCACCAGCCCTCGGGCGGCTTCCAGGGCCAGGCGACGGACATCGAGATCCATGCCCGGGAAATCCTCTCCCTGCGCGCCCGCCTGAACGGCATCTATGCCACCCACACCGGCAAGGCGGTGGAAGAGATCGAGCAGGCCATGGAACGCGACAAGTTCATGCCGCCGGAAGAAGCCAAGGAATTCGGCCTGATCGACGAGGTCGTCACCAACCGTCCCAAGGACGGTGGCGAGAGCGACAAGAAGGCGTCCGACTGACCCCTCGGGCGGCCCCGGCGGCGGCTCCCACCC
>CAZFRK010000376.1:0-2803 GCA_964521375.1 uncultured Rhodobacterales bacterium | reverse complement strand
TTCCTCGCCCGCCATGCCGGTTTCCAGCGAGCCGAGGCAGCCCAGCTCGCCTTCGACGGAGACGCCGCAGGCGTGCGCCATGCCGACCACGGTCTTGGTGGTCTCGACGTTGTACTCGTAGCTCGACGGGGTCTTGCCGTCGGTCATCAGCGAGCCGTCCATCATCACCGAGGTGAAACCCGACTGCATGGAGCGCATGCAGACCGCCGGGCTGGTGCCGTGGTCCTGGTGCATGCAGATGGGAATGTCCGGATAGGATTCGACGGCGGCGACGATCAGGTGGCGCAGGAACGGTTCGCCGGCGTACTTCCGGGCACCGGCGGAAGCCTGCAGGATGACCGGGCTGTTGGTGGCCTTGGCCGCTTCCATGATGGCCTGGACCTGTTCCAGGTTGTTCACGTTGAAGGCCGGAATGCCGTAGCCGTTCTCGGCCGCGTGGTCGAGAAGCTGGCGAAGCGTAATCATGGGCATGGCGTCGATTACTCCTTGGTCGCTTGTGCGTGCGTCTAGCGTCGCGGGTCCTGGGCCACGGCGGCCTACTTGTTCTTCAGGCGCGCCATGACGGCGTCGGCCACGGCTTCGGCGGTGATGCCGAAATGCTTGTACAGCTCGCCGGCCGGCGCCGAGGCGCCGAAGGAGCGCATGCCGATGACGGCACCCTCCAGGCCGACATACTTCTCCCAGCCGAAGGTCGAAAGCGCCTCCACGGCGACCCGCAGCCCCTGACCGAGCACCGCCTTACGATAATCCGTCGGCTGCGCGTCGAAAAGCTCCCAGCACGGCATGGAGACCACGGCGGCCTTCACGTTCAGGCCATTGAGCATGATCTGCGCCTGGAGGGCGATCTCCACTTCCGAGCCGGTGGCCAGGATGGTCACGTCGCGCCGACCGTCCTCCGGCTCGGACAGGACGTAGCCGCCGCGCGCGGTCATGTTCTCGCCGGTGTACTTGCGCACGGTCGGCAGGTTCTGGCGGGACAGCGCCATCAGGCTGGGGCCGTCGGCCCGCTCGATGGCCAGTTGCCAAGCTTCCGCCGTCTCGATCACGTCGCAGGGACGGAAGGTCCAGAGGTTCGGCATCGCGCGCAGCGAGGCGACGTGCTCGACCGGCTGGTGGGTTGGGCCGTCCTCGCCCAGGCCGATGGAGTCGTGGGTCATCACCCAGACGACGCGCTGGTTCATCAGGGCCGACATGCGGATGGCCGGACGGCAGTAGTCGGTGAAGACCAGGAAGGTGGCGCCGTAGGGGATCAGGCCGCCGTGCAGGGCCAGGGCGTTCATCACCGCGCCCATGCCGTGCTCGCGCACGCCGTAGTGGATGTAGTTGCCGGAGAAGTCGTCACGGGTGACGGACTTCATATCTTTGGTGATGGTCAGGTTGGAGTGCGTCAGGTCGGCGGAGCCGCCGACGATCTGCCCGGCCAGCGCCGGAACGATGGCTTCGATGGCCATCTGGCTGGCCTTGCGGGTGGCGACCTTGGGGGTCTCCGCGGAGGCCTTCTCCATCAGGGCGATCAGGTCCTTGTCCCAGCCTTCGGGCAGCTTGCCTTGCAGGGCGGTGACGAAGGCCACCTTCTTGGCGTCGTCCATGGCCTCGACGCGACCATCCCAGGCGCGGCGGGCGTCAGCGCCGCGCGTCCCGGCCTCGCGCCAGGCGTTCAGCACGTCGTCGGGCACCTCGAAGGGGGCGTAGGGCCAGTCCAGCGCCTTGCGGGCACCGGCCAGTTCCTCCTCGCCCAGCGGCGCGCCGTGGGTCTTTTCGCTACCGGCCAGGGTCGGGGCGCCGAAGCCGATGGTCGTCTTGCAGGCGATCATGGACGGCGTGCCGGTCTTCCGCGCCTTTTCGATGGCGGCGGCGACGGCTTCGGGATCATGGCCGTCGACGGCCTGGGTGTCCCATCCGGCGGCCTCGAAGCGGGCCCGCTGGTCGTCGGAGGTCGCCAGGGCGACGTCGCCGTCGATGCAGATGGAGTTGTCGTCCCACAGGACGATCAGCTTGGACAACTTCCAGTGACCGGCCATGGAGATGGCTTCCTGGGAGATGCCTTCCATCAAGCAGCCGTCACCGGCGATGGCATAGGTGTAGTGATCGACCACGTCGGCGCCGTGGCGGGCGGCCATCAGCTTTTCCGCCAGGGCGAACCCGACGGCGTTGGTGATGCCCTGGCCCAGCGGGCCGGTGGTCGTCTCGGCGACGGAGATGTGGCCGAACTCGGGGTGACCGGCGGTCTTCGACCCCATCTGGCGGAAGTTCTCGATCTCTTCCTTGGTCACGTCCTTGTAGCCGAGCAGATAGCCGAGCGAATAAAGCAGCATGGAGCCGTGGCCCGCCGACAGCACGAAGCGGTCGCGGTCCGGCCAGCGCGGCTCGGCGGCGTCGAACTTCATGAAGCGGGTGAACAGCACCGTCGCGACGTCGGCCATGCCCATCGGCATGCCCGGATGGCCGGACTTGGCCTTCTGAACGGCATCGGCGGAAAGAAAGCGGATGGCGGTGGCCATCTTCTGGTGGCTGACGGACTGTGCGGTCATTCTCGGTATTCCCCGGCTCTGGGTCTGTGCGGTGACTCGTTAGATCGCGTAATGGCCCATCGCGGCCTTCACCAGATGAAAGGTGATGAGAAGCTGCGACAGCGCCAGCGGGTGCGACATCCTGATCTGCTGACTGGCGTCCATGAATTGGCCCAAGTTGGTCCGCAGGTGGCTGGCTTCGGGGAGCAACGTCCAGAGGAGCTCCTCCATGGCCCGCGCCCGCTTGTCGTCGACCTCGCCCTCGATCTCGAGGACGTCCACGGGCTTGCCGT
>CAZFRK010000375.1:0-2815 GCA_964521375.1 uncultured Rhodobacterales bacterium | reverse complement strand
GGCAACACCGGCATCGCGCTGGCCTTCGTCTGCGCCGCCAAGGGCTACCGCCTGATCCTCACCATGCCCGAGTCCATGTCCATCGAGCGCCGCAAGATGCTCAAGCATCTGGGCGCTGAGATCGAGCTGACGCCCGCCGCCAAGGGCATGAAGGGCGCCGTCGCCCGCGCCGAGGAATTGGTCGCCGAACTGCCCAACGCGATCATGCCGCAGCAGTTCGAGAACCCGGCCAACCCCGACATCCACAGCCGCACCACGGTCGAGGAAATCTGGCGCGACACCGGCGGCAAGGTCGACGCCTTCATCGCCGGGATCGGCACCGGCGGCACCATCACCGGCGTCGGTCGCGTCCTGAAGGAGCGCAATCCCGACTGCCGCGTCATCGCCCTGGAACCGGAAGACAGCCCCATCCTGTCGGGTGGCGCGCCGGGTCCGCACAAGATTCAGGGCATCGGCGCCGGGTTCGTGCCGGGCACGCTCGACACCAAGGTCTACGACGAGGTCATGACCGTCGCCAACGAGACCGCCTTCGCCACCGCCCGCAAGGCGGCGCGTCTGGAAGGCCTGCCGGTCGGCATCTCCGGCGGCGCCGCCCTGGCCGCCGCCCTGGAAGTGGGATCGCGGCCCGAGATGGCGGGCAAGTCCATCGTCATCATCCTGCCGAGCTTCGCCGAACGCTACCTGTCGACGGCACTGTTCGACGAAGCCTAAGGCGACGCGGTCGGGCGGCGGATCGCCGCCGGACCGGACGGGTTCAGGCGGGGAGGGCATCCTTCCCGCCTGTGGTCGTCTCGGGGGGAGCAGGCAATGCGGGGCGCCGATGGCGGTGTCTGGTCGTCCACTGTCCGGCCCGGCCTGGATCGGCCCTTGAACCCAAGGGCGATGAATTGCCGAATACGTAATGCGTGAAGCGTGCGTCGTATTGCCGCTGTCTTCTGTTCCCTTTGCCGCGGCAGGGCCGCCGTGTGATGACTTTCGGTGACTCCGTCGGCGCGCTATAGGTGGTGCCCCTGACGCCGGAGCCTTCCCATGGATTTCACCGAAGACCAGATCAATCGCTATGCCCGCCATATCCTCTTGCCGGAGGTCGGCGGCACGGGGCAGGCGCGTCTGTTGGACGCCAAGGTGCTGGTGGTCGGCGCCGGGGGATTGGGCTCGCCGCTGGTGCTGTATCTGGCCGCCGCCGGGGTCGGCACCATCGGGGTGGTCGATGACGACGTGGTCGACCTGTCCAACCTTCAACGCCAGATCGCCCATACCACCGACCGCGTCGGAACGCCCAAGGTGGAGTCCGCGGAGCGCGCCATCGCCGCCCTCAATCCCGATGTCCGCGTCGTCCGCCACGCCCTGCGCCTGACGGCTGAGACGGCGCCGGACCTGATCGCCGCCTATGACCTGGTGGCGGACGGGACCGACAATTTCGCCAGCCGCTTCCTCATCAACGACGCCTGCTTCTTCGCCCGCAAGACGCTGGTCAGCGCCGCCATCCTGCGGTTCGATGGGCAGTTGTCCACCTACAAGCCGCACGCCCGGACGCCGGAGGCGCCGCTGCCCTGCTATCGCTGCCTGTTCCCCGCCCCGCCGCCGCCGGGACAGGTGCCCTCCTGCGCCGAGGCCGGGGTCCTGGGCGCCGTGGCCGGAACCATGGGGACGCTTCAGGCGACCGAGGTGGTCAAGGAACTGCTCGGCGTCGGCGACAGCATGGCCGGGCGGCTGTTGATCTACGACGCCCTGTCCACGGCGTTTCGCACCGTGCGGGTGCCGCGCGATCCGGCCTGCCCGCTGTGCGGCGACCATCCGACCATCACCAGCTTGCGCGGCCCCGAGGCCGACGACGGCGCCCGTCCCCGCCCTTGATCCGTCCGACCACGCCCCGAGCGGCGGCGATCAGCTGCAACTGGCCCCGCCCAGGACGCAGAACTTGGCGCAATGGGGGTGGTTGAGCGGCACGTCGCGCGCCGCCTCTGCCAGGGTCGCCCCCAGGTCGAAGCGGTCGTCGTAGGCGATCAGGGTGCAGGCCAGGACGCGGGGGCCGTCGGCGCCCTTGCGGCGAACCACCATGCGGGCGTCGGCGCACATGACCTCCGTCGGCGCCTTGCCCAGGATGCCCCAGCAGGCGGTGGTGATCTCCGGGACGTGGGCGGCCTCCGTGTCGGCCTCTTCCATTTCCGGGAAGATCACCAACTGGGCCGGATTCGCAGCGTCGACGGTCAGGGACAGGGCCTGGAACAAGGCCGCGTAGCCCGCCCGCGCGGCGGCCTGATCCTCGCTCCAATGGGCGCGCCCGGCGACGGCGACGGGCAGGCCCTCCGCCGCCGCCCACAGCAGACCGTCGATGGCCGGTCGCCAGGACCCGGCGCCGCGCAGGCTCTCGTGGCGGGCGGCGGTGTGGTGGTCCAGGGACACCCGCAGGGTCAGGCGCCCCGGAAAGCGCCGGTGCAGGGCCGCCACGCCGTCGCGCTTGTGGGTCAGCGGCGTCATGGCGTTGGTCAGGACCAGGACCCGGAAGCCGCGCTCCAGCGCCAGATCCAGAAGGGCCAGGATGTCGGGGTTCATGAACGGCTCGCCGCCGGTGAAGCCGATCTCCTCCGTCGCCCAGCCGAGGCACGCGATCTCGTCCAGATAGCCGCGCAGATCCTCGACGCCGAACCAAGCAAGGCGGTCATTCTTCGGCGTGCTTTCGATATAGCAACCGGTGCAGGAGAGGTTGCAGAGCGTGCCCGTATTGACCCACAGCGTCCGCAAGGCCGTCAGCGGAACGCGCGCCCGATCACCGCCGTCGGCGGTGACGGCGGGGTCGGAGAACTTGGCGGGC
>CAZFRK010000374.1:0-2819 GCA_964521375.1 uncultured Rhodobacterales bacterium | reverse complement strand
CTCGCTCTCTTCGTCGCCCTCGTCCAATCGGTGGTGCCGCTGGTCGGCGCCCAGAGGGGCGACGTGGTGATGATGAACGCCGCCCGCCCCGCCGCCGTGGCGCTGTTCCTGCTGGTCGGGCTGTCCTTCGCCGCCCTGACCTACAGCTACGTGGTCAGCGACTTCAGCGTCCTGAACGTCCTGCAGAACAGCCATACGGACAAGCCGCTGCTCTATAAGGTGTCCGGCGTGTGGGGGAACCATGAAGGCTCCCTGCTGCTGTGGATCACCATCCTGGCGGTGTTCAGCCTGGCCGTGGCGGTGACCGGCGGCAACATCCCGCCGCAGCTGCGCGCCCGCGCCCTGTCGGTGCAGTCGATGATCACCACCGGCTTCATCCTGTTCATCCTGTTCACCTCCAATCCCTTCGAGCGCGTGCCCAATCCGCCGCTCAACGGCGACGGCCTGAACCCGCTGCTTCAGGACCCCGGACTGGCCTTCCATCCGCCCATGCTCTACCTGGGCTACGTGGGCTTCTCCATGGCCTTTTCCTTCGCCATCGCCGCCCTGATCGAAGGTCGCGTCGACGCCGCCTGGGCGCGCTGGGTGCGGCCCTGGACGCTCGCCGCCTGGACCTTCCTGACGCTGGGCATCGCGCTTGGCTCCTGGTGGGCCTATTACGAGCTTGGCTGGGGCGGCTGGTGGTACTGGGACCCGGTCGAGAACGCCTCCTTCATGCCGTGGCTGGTCGGCACCGCGCTGCTGCATTCCGCCGTCGTGGTGGAAAAGCGCGACGCCCTGAAAAGCTGGACCATCCTGCTGGCCATCCTGGCCTTCGCCATGAGCCTGCTGGGCACCTTCCTGGTCCGCTCCGGCGTCATCACCAGCGTTCACGCCTTCGCCACCGATCCGACGCGCGGCGTCTTCATCCTGGCCCTGTTGGCGGTCGCCATCGGCGGGTCGCTGACGCTTTACGCCTGGCGGGCGCCGTCGCTGAAATCCGGCGGCCTGTTCGCCCCGGTGTCGCGGGAAGGGTCGTTGCTGCTCAACAACCTCCTGATGGCGACGGCGGCGGGCACGGTGCTGCTCGGCACGCTCTATCCGGTCTTCGCCGATGCTCTGAATCTGGGCAAGGTGTCGGTGGGACCGCCGTTCTTCAACGCCGTCTTCGTGCCCATCATGGTGCCGCTGATCGCCGTCATGGCCATCGGTCCCATGCTGTCCTGGAAACGCGGTGACCTGAAGGGCGCCCTGTCCCGCCTGTGGCTGGCCGCCGCCGCCGCCGTTGGCGCCTTCGTCGTCGCCTGGCTGGTGGCCGGCGGCGCCTCCGACGACCTTCTGGCCGCCGCCGGGTTCGGTCTGGCCGGATGGCTGATCGTCGGTACCCTGATCGAATGGGCCGACCGCGTGAAGCTGTTCCGCGCCCCGCTGGCCGAGACCGGGCGCCGCGCCCGCCGCCTGCCGCGCGCCGCCTGGGGCATGACCCTGGCGCACGCCGGGATGGGCCTGATCATCATGGGCGTCACCGCCTCCTCGGCCTGGAAGGCGGAATCGGTGCAGACCATGGCGATCGGCGAGACCGTGACACTGCACGGCTGGGACTTCACCCTGACCGACGTCGAGCGCGGCACGGGACCCAACTACCGGCTGACGCGCGGCACCTTCCAGCTGTCGCGGGACGGCGAGGAGATCGCCGCCCTGACTCCGGAAAGCCGCGTCTACACGCAGCCGCCGCGTCCCACCACCGAGGCCGCCATCCATACCACCGGCTTCCACGACCTCTACGCCGTCATCGGCGAACAGGCCAAGGACGGTCGCGGTTGGGTGACGCGCCTCTACTTCGAGCCGCTGGTGCCCTTCCTGTGGTACGGCGCCCTGCTCATGGGGCTGGGCGGCGCGGTGTCGCTGTCCGACCGCCGCCATCGCGTCGGCGCCCCGGTGCGCAAGGCGCAAGCGTCGCCGCCCGGCGCCGCCGGTGCCCGGGCCTAGGAGGAGGCACGTCATGCGAAAGCTGCTCTACCTTCTCCCGGCGCTGGTGTTCCTGGTCCTGGTCGGCTTCTTCATCGTCGGCCTGCAAAAGGACCCGAGCCGCCTCGAGTCCGTGCTGATCGACCGCCCGGTCCCCGAGTTCGCCCTCGACGCCCTGCCCGAGCGGGGCCGACCGCTGGCGTCGGAGAACCTGAAGGGCGACGTGACCCTGGTGAATATCTTCGGGTCCTGGTGCGTCGCCTGCATCGCCGAACACCCCATGCTGAAGGAGATCAAGGCATCGGGCGTGGTCGCCATCCACGGCATCGACTGGCGGGAAAAGAACCCCATGGACGGGACCCGCTGGCTGCGCCGCAACGGCGATCCCTACGACCGCGTCGGCCTCGACCCGGACAGCCACGTCGCCATCGACTTCGGCGTCACCGGGGCGCCGGAAACCTTCGTCGTCGATGCCCAAGGGGTGATCCGCTACAAGCATATCGGCCCGATCACCCGCGACGCCTGGGAAGAGACCCTGAAACCCATGATTCAGGAGTTGCGCGCGCGATGATCCGCCGTCTTACCGCCTTGGCCGCCGTTCTGACGGTGGCCTTGCCCGCTTTCGTCTCGCCCGCCCTCGCCGTGCAGCCCGACGAGATGCTCGACGATCCCGCCCTGGAGCACCGCGCCCGCGAGGTGTCCGAGGGCCTGCGGTGCGTGGTCTGCCAGAACGAGAGCATCGACGCCTCCAACGCCGAACTGGCCCGCGACATGCGCCTGATGGTGCGCGAGCGCCTGACGAAGGGCGACACCAACGCCGAAGTGACCCAGTTCATGGTCGACCGTTACGGCGACTACGTGCTGCTGAAGCC
>CAZFRK010000373.1:0-2822 GCA_964521375.1 uncultured Rhodobacterales bacterium | reverse complement strand
CTGACCACCGGCGTCGTCTGGGGCGCCCGCGCCGGCGTCTCCTTCGCCCTGGAAGTGATCGCCTACAAGGCCCTGCCGGTGCTCATGCTGGGCGGCCTGACCTCGGTCCAGGGGGCGATCATCGGCGGGCTGCTGCTCGGCCTCGGCGAGAAGGTCTTCGAGATTTACTGGGGCATGCCGCTGCTCGGCGGGTCCACCGAGACCTGGTTCGCCTTCATGGTCGCCCTCTTGTTCCTGCTGTTCCGCCCGCAGGGCATGTTCGGCGAAAAGATCATCGAGCGCGTGTGACCGCCGCAGCCTAAGGACACCGACCCATGTTTTACCGCGTTACCGGCCAGTTCAAGACCAGCTACACGGCGGACCAGGCGCTCTTCCCCATCCGTCAGGACATGTACCTGGTGGCGGGCATTCTGGCCATCGCCTGGGTGATCGTGCCCATGTTCGCCACGGAGTTCGCCTTCCGCGCCCTCCTCATGCCCTTCCTCATCTACGCCCTGGCCAGCCTGGGCCTGAACATCCTGACCGGCTACGCCGGGCAGATCTCGCTCGGCACGGCGGCCTTCATGGGCGTCGGCGCCTACGCCTGCTACAAGCTGGTGACGATCTTCCCGGAAATGAACCTGCTGGTGGCGATCCTGCTGTCGGGGCTGTTCTCGGCCATGGTCGGCGCCGCCTTCGGCCTGCCGTCCCTGCGCATCAAGGGGTTCTACCTGGCCATCGCGACGCTGGCCGCCCAGTTCTTCCTGGTGTGGCTGTTCGAAAAGACGGCCTGGCTCTACAACTACAACCGCTCGGGCGCCATCGAGGTGTCGGAGATGGACATGTTCGGCCTCGTCATCACCGGGCCGCGCGCCGCGCCCGAGGTTCAGTACTACGTGGTGCTGGGCTTCGTGACCGTCTTCGCCATCGCCATCCTCAACCTGGCGCGGACCAACACGGGCCGCAAATGGCAGGCGGTGCGCGACTTCGACATCGCCGCCGAACTGATCGGCATCAACCTGCTGCGGACCAAGCTTTCGGCCTTCGCCGTCAGCTCCTACGTGGTCGGTGTCGCCGGGGCGCTGATGGTCTTCCTGTGGAAGGGCGCGGCGGAGCCGAACCTGTTCGACATCCGCCTGTCCTTCACCATCCTGTTCATCGCCATCATCGGCGGCCTGGGCAGCGTTCTGGGCAATTTCCTGGGCGCCGCGCTGATCGTCGGCCTGCCGGTGGTGATCGGCTTCGTGCCCGACGTCTTCGGCCTGCCCCTGTCGTCGGCCACGGTGGAACACATCAACCTGATGGTGGTCGGCGCGCTGATCATCACCTTCCTGATCCTGGAACCGCACGGCCTGGCCCGTTTGTGGCAGGTCATCCGGGAAAAGCTGGTGCTTTGGCCGTTCCCCTACTAGGGGGCGACCAAAGCACCCCGTTAACCAAGAAAAGAACGACAAAAATCCGTTCAGGGACGAAACGCAACCCAAGGAGGCTTTCTATGAGCATGCTGCGCAAGCTGACCACGGCGGGTTTGGCCGCCGGTGTCCTGCTGGGGGCGACGACCGTCGCCTCGGCCGCCGACGAGATCTACATTCCCAACCTCGCCTACCGCACCGGCCCGTTCGCCGCCACCGGCACCCCGGTGATGAACGGTCAGCGCGACTACATCATGATGCTGAACGAGCGCGACGGCGGCCTCAACGGCGCCAAGCTGGTCTATGACGAGTGCGAGACCGGCTACAACACCGACAAGGGCGTCGAGTGCTACGAAAAGACCAAGGGCAACGCCGTCGTGACCCAGCCGTGGTCCACCGGCATCACCCTTCAGGTCCTGCCTCGCGCCCCGGTCGACAAGGTGCCGGTCCTGGCGCCGGGCTACGGCATGTCCGCCGGTGCCGACGGCGCCACCTTCCCGTGGTTCTTCGTGCCGCCCGCCACCTACTGGGACGGCGCGTCGGTCATCATGAAGTACATCGCCGGCGGTGACGACCTGACCTCCCTGAAGGGCAAGAAGATCGCCTTCCTGCACCTCGACCACCCGTTCGGCAAGGAGCCGATCCCGGTCTTCGAAGCCCTGGCCGAGCAGTACGGCTTCGAGTTCGCGCCCATCCCGGTGGGCCTGAAGGAAATGCAGAACCAGTCGGCGCAGTGGCTGCAGATCCGCCGCGAACGCCCCGATTGGGTCGTCATGTGGGGCTGGGGCGCCATGAACCAGGGCGCCGTCAACGAAGCCGTCAAGACCCGCTTCCCGATGGACAAGTTCATCGGCATCTGGTGGTCGGGCTCCGACGACGACCTGATCCCGCAGGGTGAGGCCGCCAAGGGCTACAAGGCGCTGTCCTACAACAACCCTGGCAACTTCCCCGTGGTTCAGGACATCAAGACCCACGTCTTCGACAAGGGCAACAGCCTGATCGCCAAGGAAGGCGACATGCAGAAGGTCTTCTACCAGCGCGGCATCTACATCTCCATGATGCTGGTCGAGGCCGCCCGCGCCGCCCAGGAGCACTTCGGCAAGACCGCCGTCAACGCCGAGGAAGTCCGCTGGGGCCTGGAAAACCTCAACATCACCGCCGAGCGTCTGAAGGAACTGGGCGCCGACGGCATGGTCTCGCCGCTGAAGCTGTCCTGCGCCGACCACTCCGGCCATGCCGGCGTGTGGGTGACCGAATGGGACGGCTCCAAGTTCGTCGCCGCCTCCGACGCCATCACGCCGATGACCGACATGCTGGCGCCGATGTACAAGCAGGCCGCCTCGGCCTACGCCGAGAGCAACGCTCCCTGGGAAACCCAGGAGTGCAAGTAAGCTGAAGCGGGCGTCGGCCCGGCATCGTCCGGTGCCGACG
>CAZFRK010000372.1:0-2826 GCA_964521375.1 uncultured Rhodobacterales bacterium | reverse complement strand
GTCACCTTCGACATCGACGCCAACGGCATCGTCAACGTCTCGGCCAAGGACAAGGCCACCGGCAAGGAACAGGCCATCCGCATCCAGGCGTCGGGCGGCCTGAACGACGACGACATCGAGCGCATGGTCAAGGAAGCCGAGGCCAACGCCGAGGCCGACAAGAAGCGCCGCGAGGCCGTCGACGCCCGCAACCAGGCCGATGGACTGGTCCACCAGACGGAAAAGAACCTCAAGGAGCACGGCGAGCAGGTGCCCGCCGAGGTGAAGGCGGAGATCGAAAAGGATCTCGCCGCCGTCAAGGAGGTGATGGACTCCGGCGACGCCGATGCCATCAAGGCCAAGACCGAAACGCTCATGCAGTCGTCCATGAAGCTGGGCGAGGCCATGTACAAGGCCCAGCAGGAGGGCGAGGCCGCCGGTGAGGCGGGCGCCGATGCCGACAGCGGCGCGTCCCAGGACGACACCGTCGTCGACGCCGACTTCGAGGAAGTCGACGACAAGAAGGACGACGGCAAGTAAGTAGGTCCGCCGATCCGGTCCCGGCCCTCGCGGTCGGGGCCGGAGCAGCGCCGGGCATGGAGAGACCGGCGGCCGCTTCACGACCACGACGTCGGAGGGCGGCCGTCATCGCATCGGGCCGGAGAGCATGAGCAAGCGCGACTACTACGAGGTTCTGGGCGTCCAGCGCGGCGCGAGTGGTGACGAGCTGAAGAAAGCCTATCGGAAGCTCGCCATGCAGTATCACCCCGACCGCAATCCGGGGGATGCCCAGGCGGAAGCCAGCTTCAAGGAAATCAACGAGGCCTACGAGGTCCTCAAGGACGAGCAGAAGCGAGCCGCCTACGACCGTTTCGGCCATGACGCCTTCTCCGGCGGCATGGGCGGTGGCGGCGGCGCCGGAGGCATGGGCGGCGGCTTCGGTGGCTTCGATTTCGGCGACATCTTCGACGAGATGTTCGGCACCGGCGGACGTCGCTCGCGTGGTGGCGCCGGGGCGGCGGCCCGCGGCTCGGACCTGCGCTACGACATGGAAATCTCGCTGGAGGAAGCCTTCAGCGGCAAGACGGCGCAGATCACCATTCCGACCAGCGTCGCCTGCGACGTCTGCGACGGGACGGGCGGCAAGGACGGCGCCGCGCCGGTGGCCTGCGGCACTTGCGGCGGCATCGGTCGCGTGCGCGCCCAACAGGGCTTCTTCACCATCGAGAGGACCTGTCCCACCTGTCACGGTCAGGGCCGGGTCATCAAGGACCCCTGTGCCGCCTGTCACGGCTCCGGGCGCAAGACGCGCGACAAGACGCTCGAGGTCAAGGTTCCGGCGGGCGTCGAGGACGGCACCCGCATCCGCCTGTCGGGCGAGGGCGAGGCCGGAATGCGCGGCGCTCCGGCGGGCGACCTCTACATCTTCCTGGTCATCCGCCCGCACCGCTTCTTCCATCGCGACGGCGCCAATATCCTGTGCAAGGTGCCGATCCCCATGGTCACCGCCGCGCTCGGCGGGTCCATCGAGGTGCCGACCATCGACGGGTCGCGGGCCAAGGTGTCCATCCCCGCCGGGACCCAGACGGGCAACCAGTTCCGCCTGAAGGACAAGGGCATGTCGATCCTGCGGTCGGCGGCGCGCGGCGACATGTACATCCAGGCGACGGTGGAGACGCCGGTCAACCTGACCAAGGAGCAGCAGGATCTGCTGCGCCAGTTCGAAGCCGCGGGCGAGGGCCAGACCAAGGACCAAAGCCCCGAAAGCTCCAGCTTCTTCAAGCGTGTGAAGGAGTTCTGGGAAGACCTGACCGAATAGGGACGGGTGGTCCCGGCGGAACGGAAAACGGGCGGTCCCAAGGGTCCGCCCGTCGCCGTTTCAGGTCGTTGGGTCCGTCTTAGAAGCGAACATTGAGGGTCAGGTCGGCGCCATGGTCGCGGCTGTTCCCACCCACGGTTCCGGTATAGGAGACGCCCAGCGTCGATTGGCCGCTCAGGGAGACGTCCAGGCCCGCCCCGACCATCGCCGCGTCGCGATCCAACGGCGTGCCCGAGGAGGTGAAGGACCCCGAACCGCCATCGCGGAAGCGGGCCGTCGTGTCCTGGCTCACCCCGCCGAAGACGTGTCGCCAGGCGACCAGGCCGCTGATCGAGGCGTCATGGCCGCCCACCGTCACCTCCGCCTGGGCGCGGACGCCGGGCGTGGTCCGCAGGGCGACCGAGGTATCGGACTCCACGGTCAGGGCGGCGGCGCCGCCCTGTTCGGTGAAGGACTCGCGGCTTTGCAGGCTGGGCGTGACGTTGAGGTAAGGCTCGATGGCCGCCGCGCGCCCGTTCAGGTCGGTGTCGAAGCGCCAGCCCAACTCCGCGTAGGCTTCCGCCGAATAGGCGGTGTAGTCGGCGCTCAGGGAATCGGTGAAGCCGGGGAAGGCGACGGTGCGATCCGTGCCGACCGCGTGGCGCGTGCCCGACGCCCCCACCGCCAGGGTCAGGTGGTCGGCGACGGCCCGGCTGCCGTAGACGCCCAGGTGCAGGCTGTCGGCGCCGCCGTCGGAGTCCTCGCCGTCGATGTCGAAGCCGGTGCGGCTGTAGGCCACCGCCAAGCCGCCGCGCCAGGGACCGAAGGCCCGGTCGCCGCCCAGAGCGAAGCCCGCGGTCCAGGATGTCATGTCCCCCGCCCCGCCGCTGCCGTCCTGTCGGCCCAGGTTGCCGAAGGCGCGGCCCCAGAGCGCGACGCCTTCGTCCGCCGGAGCGGCGCCGAGGGAGGCGTCATCGTCCGTATCGAGACCGAAGGACGCGCCCGCCGCATGAACCTGCGCCAAGGCGCCGCTCAGCGCGCCGAGCGAC
>CAZFRK010000371.1:0-2826 GCA_964521375.1 uncultured Rhodobacterales bacterium | reverse complement strand
CGACGAGGTCATCGCCGTGGTCGGCGATCCCAAGCTGATGCTGCAACTGCAATCCATCGACGCGCGGATCTCCTCGCTGCGGGCGGAACTCAATCAGGCCCAGACCGACTACAACCGCACCGAAACGCTCTACAAGCAGGGCGTCGTGGCCAAGGCGCGGCTCGATCAGGCCAACACCCAGGTCCAGGTCCTGACCCGCAACCTCGCCAGCCTGCGGGCCGAGCGCAGCGTCACCGAACAGCAGTCCGACGAAGGCGCCGTCAAGGCGCCGGGCGCCGGGCGGGTGCTGGACGTCCAGGTGGTCGACGGCACGGTCATCATGCCCGGCGAGGTGATCGCCACCATCGCCAGCGGCACCTACGTCCTGCGCATGGAGGTGCCCGAGCGCCACGCCCGCTTCATCAAGACCGGCGACAGCGTCCTGATCGGGCGCCGGGGCCTGGATCGCCAGCAGGGCGACGCCGACCTGCGCCAGGGCGAGGTCGTCCAGGTCTATCCGCGCCTCAGCCAGGGCCGCGTGGTGGCCGATGTGCGGGCCGACGGCCTGGGCGACTATTTCGTCGGCGAGCGCGCCGTGGTCTATGTCGCCACCGGCGAGCGCGAGGTCTTCGTGCTGCCCGAGTCCCACCTCTTCACCCGTTACGGCGTGACCTACGTGACGCTTCAGGACGGCACGGACGTGGTGGTGCAGACCGGCGGCCCGGTCCAGGGCGGCATCGAAATCCTGTCGGGCCTGCGGGAGGGCGACGTGGTCGTGGCGCCCGGCTCCACCCAGGCGGTCGCCCCGGCCGCGGGCGGTGAGCGATGAAACTCGGCATCTCGGGCAACATCACGCGGACCTTCATCCAGTCTCCGCTGACGCCTCTGCTGCTTTTGGCCTCGCTGATCGTCGGCGTCCTGGCCCTGGTCCAGTTGCCGCGCGAGGAAGAGCCGCAGATTTCCGTGCCCATGGTCGACATCATGGTCAGCGCCAACGGCCTGAAGGCCGTCGACGCGGTCGAACTCGTCACCAAGCCGCTGGAAGACATCGTCAAGGGCATCGACGACGTCGAGCACGTCTACAGCCAGACCATGGACGACGCCGTCACCGTGACGGCGCGCTTCAACGTCGGCACCGACGAAGACATCGCCATGCTGCGCGTCCACGAGACCATCCGCGCCAACATGGACGAGATCCCCATCGGCATCCCCGAGCCGCAGATCGTCGGCCGCGGCATCAACGACGTGCCCATCGTCGTCCTCACCCTGACCCCGGCGAAGGGGCAGGAGGACCGCTGGACCGACCTCGGCCTGCACGAGGTCGCCGAGCAGCTCCTGCCGGAGCTGGTCAAGGTGGACAACGTCGGCCTGACCTTCATCACCGGCGGGCGGGCCAACCAGATCCGCGTCGAGCCGGACCCCGAAAAGCTGTCGCTCTACGGCGTCACCCTGAACCGTCTGGTCGAGAAGGTGGAGAACGCCAACCGCTCCTTCCGCCTGGGCACCCTGCGGAACGACGGCGGCGCCGTGCCGGTGGTCGCCGGGCAGACCCTCCAGGGCGTGCCCGACATCGGCAACCTTCTGATCACCACCCAGGACGGGCGCCCCGTCTACGTGAAGGACGTCGCCGCCATCGTCGTCGGCGGCAAGCCCGAGGAACAGCGCGTCTGGAACATGCAGCGCACCGAGGCGGGCGACATCCGCGCGGTTCCCGCCGTCTCCATCGCGCTGGCCAAGCGCAAGGGCGCCAACGCCGTGACCGTGGCCGAAAGCGTGTTGGAGCGCCTCGACGGCCTGAAGGGGCGTCTGATCCCCGAGGGGCTGGAGGTCTCGGTGACCCGCAACTACGGCGAGACGGCCCTGGAAAAGGCCGACGAGCTGCTGTTCCACCTGGCGCTCGCCACGGTGTCCATCGTCGCCCTCATCACCTTCACCATCGGCTGGCGCGAGGGGCTGGTGGTCATGGTGGTCATCCCGACGACCATCCTGCTGACCCTCTTCGCCTCGCACCTGATGGGCTACACCATCAACCGCGTCAGTCTGTTCGCGCTGATCTTCTCCATCGGCATCCTGGTCGACGACGCCATCGTGGTGGTCGAGAACATCGCCCGCCACTGGGGCATGAAGGATGATCGAAGCATCATCCAGAAGGCCGTCGAGGGCGTCGCCGAGGTGGGCAACCCGACCATCGTGGCGACGCTGACCATCGTCGTCGCCCTGCTGCCGATGATGTTCGTCTCCGGCCTGATGGGACCCTACATGAGTCCCATTCCGGCCAATGCCTCGGTGGCGATGATCTTCTCCTTCTTCGTCGCCGTCATCATCACGCCGTGGCTGCTCTACAAGATCGCCGGGCGCAAGGCCGAACGGCACGAAATGGGCCACGAGGAAGGCGAGGAAGGCCCCATGGGCCGCTTCTACCGCCGTCTCGCGACGCCCTTGCTGACCGGGCGGTCGCGCTCCAAGCGGTTCCTGCTGATCGTCACCGTGGCGACGGTCGCCGTCTGCGGCCTGTTCTACACCAAGGACGTGACCGTCAAGCTGCTGCCCTTCGACAACAAGTCGGAGTTCCAAGTCGTCGTCGACCTGCCGGAAGGCTCGTCGCTTGAGCAGACGGAGCGCGTCCTGATGGCCGCCGCCCGCCGCCTGTCGGGGCTGCCGGAACTGACCGACATCCAGGTCTACGCGGGCACCGCCGCGCCCTTCAACTTCAACGGCCTGGTGCGCCACTACTACCTGCGCGCCAGCCAGGAGATGGGCGACCTTCAGGTCAACCTGGCCGGAAAGGGCGCGCGGGACCGCGACAGCCACGAGGTGGCCCTGGAGGCGCGCGAGCTGCTGAAGGGG
>CAZFRK010000370.1:0-2859 GCA_964521375.1 uncultured Rhodobacterales bacterium | reverse complement strand
CATGCGAGGACTCCCCGCGGGGCGTGAAGGGCGGCGACCTCGGGGGGTGGCGGAACCTGCACGCCGAGGCTCCGGCGGTCGGTATGGTCGCGGACATAAAGGCGGACGGCGTCGCGCAGGTGGGCGGCCAGTTGCTCGGCGGTGGCCGGGCGGGGAATGACGCGGTCGATGTCGTGATGGTCATGGACGGCGTCCAGCGCCGCGACGCCCGGCGATCGCGACATCAGGAGGCGGCGGGTGAAGGGGGAGCGCCGTTGGAGTTCTCGCAGAAGGCGCAGGCCATGGAGGCCCGGCGGCACCAGGTCGGCGACCACGACGGCGAAGGTCCGTCCGGCGAGAAGCAGGCTCAGCGCCTCCAGGGGCGACGTGACGACGGTGATGTCGAAACTGTCGCGCAAGGTCCGGGCGAAGCCGGACAGCGGGGCTGCGTCATCGTCGACAAGCAGGACGGCGGGGGCCATGGCGTCTCTCCTGTTGGGCCGGCCCGGTGGCGTGGTGCCGGGCCGACGGGAGAGACGCAATGGGCGTGCCACACGCGATACGCGCATGACTCCTGGCGCGCGGGCGCGGCGACGGGGCCGCCCGTCGCAAATCGACGCGCAAAATGAGACGATGGTCAGCGGAACATCAGAAGCGGCACCAGACAGGTGCGGATCAACTGGGTCGTCGTCGAGCCGACCAGGAACTGACGGATGCGGCTGTGACCGTAGGCGCCGACCACCAGTAGGTCGATGACCTCGTCGGCGACCGTCTGGCGGATCACCTCCTCGGGCGGTCCGGCGACCAGGGTGGCGCGCGCCTCCAGGCCGGAGGCGGCGAGGCGTTCGCGGGCCAGGGCGAGGCGTTCCTGGTTGTCGGGCGTCGGGTTGCCGACCATCAGAAGATGGCAGTCGATGCCCGCCAGGAAGCCGTTGTCGACCACATGGTCCAGGGCGCGGCGGGTGGACGGGCCGCCGTCGTAGGCGATCAGCATGCGTTCGATGGGCTTGAAGGCGCGGTTGGCGACCAGCACCGGACGGCGCGAGCCGCGGACCACCCGTTCCAGGTTGGCGCCCAGATGGCCGGTGGCGAAGTCGGCGGCCTCGCCGCGCTTGCCGATGACCACCAGGTCGGCCTCGGCCTCGGCCTCGGCCAGGGTTTCGATAAGGCTGCCGTGGCGCTGGCTCAGGTGGACGTCGGCGACGCCCGCCTCCTTCAGCCGCAGGTCGGCGTCCTGGAGGATGGCGCGGCCGTGGGCCATGGCCACCTTGCTCTTGGCGGCTTCCAGTTCGGACAGGCTGTTGAGCAGGTCCTCGCGGGCGTCGGCGCCGATGGCGCCGGAGTAATCGGCCACCGAGGCCGTCTCGCGGTGATGGTCGAGGACGTGCAGGACCTCCACCCCGGCGCCCAGGCGCTTGGCCGCCCAGGCGGCGTGGTCGTAGACGCTGGGGGCGTAGATGGACCCGTCGGTGCAGGCCAGGATACGGGACATGGACGGCGTCTCCCTAGTGGTCCAGCAGGGCGGTGTCGGCCCCCGGCTTGTCGTGGATGGCCAGCTTGTCGACGATCGTCGCGCTGGCTTCGTTCAGGCCGACGACCTCGACCTCGGCCCCTTCACGGCGGAATTTCAGCACCACCTTGTCCAGCGCCGCGACCCCCGAGATGTCCCACATGTGGGCACGGGTCAGGTCGATGGTGACACGCTCCAGGGCCTCGCGGAAGTCGAACGCCCGGTTGAAGGCGTCGGCGGAGGCGAAGAAGACCTGGCCGGTGACCCTGTAGGTGCGGTGCGTCCCGGCGTCGTCGACGGTCGAGGAGACGCGGAAGATCTGCGCCACCTTGCTGGCGAAGAACAGCCCCGACAACAGCACGCCGACCAGCACGCCGCGCGCCAGATCGTGCGTCATGACCGTGGTGGCGACGGTGGCCAGCATGACGATGCTGGAGCTTTTGGGGTGGGTCTTGAGGTGCTTCAGCGAGGCCCAGGAGAAGGTGCCGATGGACACCATGATCATGACCGCGACCAGGGCGGGCATGGGGATCTGGCGCACCCAGTCGGCCAGCACCAGGATCAGGAACAGCAGGACCACCCCGGCGACCAGGGTCGACAGGCGTCCGCGGCCGCCCGACTTCACGTTGATGACCGACTGGCCGATCATGGCGCAGCCCGCCATGCCGCCGAAGAAGCCGGTGACGATGTTGGCCGCCCCCTGGCCGACGCATTCGCGGTTCTTGGCGCTGTCGGTGTCGGTCAGGTCGTCGACGATGGAGGCCGTCATCAGGCTTTCCAGCAGGCCGACCACCGCCAGGGTCAGGGACACCGGCAGGATGATGCCCAGCGTCTCCAGGGTCAGCGGCACCATGGGCACGGCGAACAGCGGCGGCCCGTCGGGAAGCTGCCCCATGTCGCCGACGGTGCGCACGTCCACCCCGAAGCCGATGGCCACCGCCGACAGCGCCAGGATGGCGACCAGCGGCGAGGGCACGGCCTTGGTCACGTAGGGGAACAGGTAGATGATCGCCAGACCGGCGGCGACCATGGCGTAGGTCTCCCAGGTGACGCCGGTCAGTTCGGGCAACTGGGCCATGAAGATGAGAATGGCGAGCGCGTTGACGAAGCCGGTCATCACCGACTTCGACACGAACGTCATGTACTGGCCCAGCTTCAGGACCCCGAAGACGATCTGGATAAGCCCGGTCAGGACCGTCGCCGCGAAGAGGTATTCCAGCCCGTGGTCGCGCACCAGCGTCACCATGAGCAGCGCCATGGCCCCCGTCGCCGCCGAGATCATGCCCGGACGCCCGCCCGCGAAGGCGATCACCGTCGCCATGGTGAAGGAGGCGTAGAGCCCGACCTTGGGGTCCACCCCGGCGATGATC
>CAZFRK010000369.1:0-2869 GCA_964521375.1 uncultured Rhodobacterales bacterium | reverse complement strand
CGACCCTGCTGGTCGGCAAGGGCATCACCTTCGACACCGGCGGCCTGTGCCTGAAGCCCGGCCCCGGCATGGAGGAAATGAAGGGCGACATGGGCGGCGCCGCCGCCGTCGCCGGGACCCTGCGCGCCCTGGCCGAGGCCAAGGCGGCGGTCAACGTCACCGGCGTCCTGGCCCTGGCCGAAAACGCCGTCGCCGAAAACAGCTATCGCCCCGGCGACGTTTTGCGGTCCCATGCGGGCCTGACGGTGGAGGTCGTCGACACCGACGCCGAGGGCCGCATGGTCCTGGCCGACGCCCTGTCTTGGGGCTGCGCGACCGAGGCCCCCGCCCGCGTGGTCGATCTGGCGACCTTGACCGGGTCCATCGTCACGGCGCTGGGGCGCCACACGGCGGGCCTGTTCTGCCGCGACGACGCCCTGGCCGACACCCTGCGCGCCGCCGGAACCGACAGCGACGAACCTCTGTGGCGCATGCCGCTGTCGGACTGGTTCGACGACCTGCTCGACAGCCCCATCGCCGACCTGCGGCAATGCGCCCCCGCCGGACCGCTTCTGTCGGACGCCTTGCACGCCGCCCGGTTCCTGTCGCGCTTCGTGCCGGAAACCATCCCCCACGCCCACCTCGACATCGCCGGGGTGGCCGAGGCCGCCGAGGCGGGCGCCCACCGCGCGACCGGACCGGTCGGCTTCGGGGTCCTGCTGCTGACCCACTGGCTTCTGGGCGCGTCCTCCTCCGCGACCCGAAAATAGATACCTCCGGACCACTTGCCCCCATGGTCTCCCCCTCCATACCTTAGGGCTGACACGAAAAGGTCGCGCCCGGCCCCCACCATTGCGCGTGGAGGCTGGATATTGGAAGCAGACGACCGGAACGACAGTCGGCGGCGCGCCAGCCGCGTTGGGAGGATGCATATGGACGCTCAGTGGACGGACTCCCTCGCCGAGGAGACGGATACGCCCTCGGAGGCCCCGCCTTCGAGCCACGAGGATGCCCGCCGCGCCCAGGAAATGGCGCGAACCGTGGGCGGCCTGTGGAATGATCTCGCGGCGGTGTCCGGCGACCTCGACGCCGTGACCGGGCGGGTCACCGCCCACGTCGACCGCTTCGGCGAACTGCGCATGGCCGCCGAGACCATGGTCGAGACCAACGCCGACATCGGACGCGCCGCCGACGAGGCCGAGGGCCTGTCGCGCGCGGTCGCCGGAGAGGCCGAGACGTCGCGGGGCAGCCTGGACACGGCCATGGGCGACATCCAGGGCCTGATCGGCGCCGTGAACCACATCGAGGAGTACCTGGGCGGCCTGTCCTCGGCCCTGCGACGGGTGTCCCAGGTCTCCGAGGAGATCGAGGCCATCGCCCGCCAGACCCGTCTTCTGGCGCTGAACGCCACCATCGAGGCGGCCCGCGCCGGGGATGCCGGAAAGGGCTTCGGAGTCGTCGCCGGAGAGGTCAAGGCCCTGTCCCAGCAGACCTCGGACGCCACCTCGCACATCGGCGAAACGGTCCAGGAACTGACCAGCATCGTCGACAGCCTGACCGCCGAAAGCCGTACCTCCCTGGACCGCGCCGGGTCGGTGGAAAGATCGACCCAAACCCTGGGCGCGGTCTTCCAGACACTGGGGGAACAGATCACCCGCATGGGCGAACGCATCTCCTCCATCACGCGCGAGGCCGAGGAAAACCAGGAAAGCTGCCGCTCCGTGGCCATGGCGCTCGGCGACCTGACGACCGACGTGGAGCGCGAAAGCGACTATCTGCGCGACGCCAACGAGCGCACCGGCCAGGTCATGAACGGCACCCAGAGCGTCGTCGAAAGCGCCATGCTGGCCGGATACCCGACCCCGGATTCCCCCTTCCTCGACATCGTGCGCGAAGGCGCCCAGCGCGTCACGCGGGCCTTCATGCAGGCCCTGGAGCGGGGCGAGACCTCCGAAGCCGACCTGTTCGACGAAGCCTACCGCCCCATCGACGGCACCAATCCCCGGCAGGTCCTGACGCGCTTCACGGCGCTGACCGACCGCCTGCTGCCCGATATCCAGGAAGAGCTTCTGAAGCGCGACGGCAAGATTCTGTTTTGCGCCGCCGTCGACCGCAACGGCTACCTGCCGACCCACAACAAGAAGTACAGCCAGCCCCAGCGTCCCGGCGATCCCGCCTGGAACGCCGCCAACTGCCGCGACCGCCGTATCTTCGACGACCCCACCGGTCTGGCGGCGGGCCGCAACACCAAGGCCTTCACCCTGACCAGCTACCGGCGCGACATGGGCGGCGGGCAGGTCGTCCTGTGCAAGGACCTGTCGACGCCCATCTTCATCAATGGCCGCCATTGGGGCGGTTTCCGCATGGGCTACCTCCTCTGACGCCACGTCCCCGGCCCGCCCCCTGCCCCGGAACGACCTCGCCCCGGTCACGCTTTCGCCGGGGTGTCGCCACATTGCCCGCCTAGCCTGTCCTGCCTTGAGACATGACCCCGGATCAAAGGCCGGATCAAAGGAAGGAGAGGCCATCATGCGCCGCACGGCAATCCTGACCCTGACCCTGGCGGGCGCCCTGACCTTGGCGGGCTGCTCGAACCTCGACCAGACCGAACAGCGCGTCCTGTCGGGCAGCGCCATCGGCGCCGCCTCTGGTGTCGCCATCGGCGCCTTGACCGGCGGCAGCGCGCTGGCGGGCGGCCTGCTCGGCGCCGGTGGCGGCGCCGGTCTTGGCTGGCTGTACGACCACGACCAGAAGAACCGTTGACCCCCAACGATCTGTCCGACGGAGGCACGCCATGGCCACCGGACTTCGGAATCTTCTCCTGCCCTTGACGGTGCGGGCGGCGTTGGGCCTGTACCACCCCGACCGCCGGACCCCGCGCCGTCGCTCG
>CAZFRK010000368.1:0-2877 GCA_964521375.1 uncultured Rhodobacterales bacterium | reverse complement strand
GGCCGGGGGCTTTTTTTGCGCCGGGCGCCGGGCGGCCACGCTCCAGGCAAGGGGCAAGCCGCCACGCCCTTCCCCCTCGGCCCGGGTTCGGCGCGGGGAGACGGAGTTCGACCCTCGCGCGGGCTTCCCGGGCCATGGTTGCGCCGTCTTCCCTTCCTGCAACAGCTCAGGACAAAGCAGCATGGACCATGCAACCGCGTGCCGACCGCTTTCCCGGCCGAACTCTGCAACCGCCGTTACCGTGACACACGGACGGGGCGCAGCCCCTCGCCGCCTGACATTTTCCGCCACTTCGGCGGCGAACCGGCCTCAGGCGCGCACCGTTTTGAACAATCTTCGCATCACCCCTACAAAACAAAACGATCGTCGAGGTTTTCGCTTTTTCGCACGATTCTGCCGCGCCGGGCCCGTTTTGGACCGGGTCATCGCCTGCGCCAGGCTTGCGCCCCGCCATTTCCGTTGCGCCCCAGGGACCGGGCGAAAACAGACCGCTTTCGCCCATCGCGACGGCGGCGGGGATGCGGCTGCGGCAACCAACTCTTCGGTTCCGGTTTCCACCGCCACCCGGGCGACGCGGCACGGATATTGACGAAAATGCATACGCCGTGTCGCAAACAAAACCCGCCAGATGGCGCATTCCGTTCCGCCGCCAGACGCCGTTTTTTCCCTACCCTGCCCCGGCCTCGCCCGGCGACGGGCCGAAGGGTCCCCTTCGAGGCGGCCCCCGGGAAATCGGAATAATCACCGTGATGCCGGTGAATTCCGGCGCACATCACTGCGCAGGATTCAGGCCCTCAGCGTCGGCGGGACCGATTTCGAACACCCGAAACGTCATTTCGTGTCAGGTTTCGACCGCGTTTCGAGCAGTTTTTGAACCGAAAATTGCGACGTTTTGGAAAGTTTGCAGACGGATTATTTCTCATTTTTGCTCACACTGCGACGCAATTTTCTCACGCCGCAAACCGCGCCACGGCCCCTTTTGCGCAGCGCAACCCTGCGGATTTGCGGAGATCGGGCCGCGCTGACCGCGCTACGTACCGACCCCGGCTGGGGCCAAAATCGCCCAGAACAGGCCAATGCCGCGCGCCGGGGCGCCCGGTGGAATGTCAAAAATGTCAATCGAAAGATAATATATTATGCATTCAAGATGCGCGTTCCAGGGGCGCCCCGTGGAGCCAAAGCACTGGAATACTTGAGACCGCCCCCCTGACGCCGAACGTTCCACGTCTGGCGAGGGCCCGCAACCGCTTGCTTTTCCCTATCATATCAACTATGGATTTTTAGCCTATGCCGAACACATCCGACCTTATTCTCACCGACGTCACCGTCCAGTTCGGCGGCCTCAAAGCGGTCGCCGACGTCAGCTTCAGCGTGCCCGCCGGCAAGATCGTCGGCCTCATCGGGCCCAACGGAGCGGGCAAGACCACCATCTTCAACGTCATCACCGGCGTGTACAAGGCCTCCGAGGGAGACGTCCGCTTCAAGGACACCTCGCTCCTCGGCCTGCGCCCGTTCCGCATCCTGGAGCACGGCATCGCCCGCACGTTCCAGAACATCCGCCTGTTCACGGCCATGACGGCCCTGGAAAACGTGATGGTCGCCCAGCACAGCCGCTCGTCCAAGGGCGTCGTCGGCGCCGTGCTGCGCAGCCCGTCCCAGCGCCGCGAAGAGGCCCGCATCCGCGAGCGCGCCGCACAGGCCCTGGAGTTCATGGGCATCGGGGACATGGCGGGCGAGGTCGCCTCCAACCTGCCCTACGGTCACCAGCGCCGCCTGGAAATCGCCCGGGCCCTGGCCTCGGAGCCGTCCGTGATCCTGCTGGACGAGCCCGCCGCGGGCATGAACCCCGCCGAAAGCGCCGACCTGATGCGCTACATCCTGAAGATTCGAGACCACGGCATCAGCGTGCTCATGGTCGAGCACGACATGAAGGTGGTCATGGGCATCTGCGACCGCATCGTGGTCCTGGACCACGGTGTGAAGATAAGCGAGGGCAACCCGACAGAGGTCCAGCGCGACCCGAAGGTCATCGAGGCCTATCTCGGACAGTAGCTTGGACAGCACCTTAGAGGAGGAATCGGCATGAAACGCATCATTTCCCTGGCTTTGGCCCTGGCCCTGGCCCTGACGCTGGCCGTCGCCGCCGACGGCTTCGCCAAGACCCTCAAGGTCGGCAGCATGAGCCCGCTGACCGGCCCCTACGCCGCCGACGGCAACGACATCGCCAACGGCGTGCGCGCCGCCATCTCCGTCGTCACCGACGAGGGCGGCATCCCCGGCTTCGACGGCATCGAACTGTTCCCCCAGGACACCGCCTGCGATCCGCGCCAGGCCGTGGCCTCCGCCAACAAGCTGATCAACGAGGAAGTGGCCTTCGTGGTCGGCGCGTACTGCTCCTCCTCCACCATCCCGGCCTCCGAGACGCTGGACGAGGAATCCATCCCGATGCTGACCCCGGCCTCCACCAACGAGAAGGTCACCGAACGCGGCCTGCCCTACATGTACCGCATGTGCGGCCGTGACGACGACCAGTCCGTCGTCGCCGTGAAGTTCATGACCGATCACCTCAAGGCCGCCACCATCTATCTGATCGACGACAAGACCACCTACTCCCAGGGCCTGGCCGACAACGTCGAGAAGAAGGCCGCCGCCGCGGGCATCAAGGTCCTCGGCCACGACCACGTGAACCAGGGCGACAAGGACTTCTCCGCCGTGCTGACCAAGGTCAAGCAGGCCGATCCCGCCGTGTTCTACATGAGCCTGCAGAACTCCTCCTCCGGCGCGCTGATGGCCATCCAGGCCCGCCGCATGGGCATCAAGGCCGCCATCATCGGCCAGGACGCCGTGTACCATCCGCAGCTCATCGAGATCGCCAAG
>CAZFRK010000367.1:0-2924 GCA_964521375.1 uncultured Rhodobacterales bacterium | reverse complement strand
ATGAAATGCAATTGGCTCATGCCCGCCAGGCTGGCGACCACGGCCAGCAGGCCCAACAGCCACAAGGCCCCCAGGTAGGAGCTGAACGGCAGCAGTTCGAATCCGCCGACGACGACGAAGACCATGGACAGGATCAGCGGCGCCGAGAAGACGGCGCCTTCCAGCGCCGTGATCGGAAAGACCGACAGACCGGCGACCATGACGAAGGGCAGGAAGGCGTATCCGGCGGCCAGCGCCAGTTGCAGGTTGTCGAACTCGTAGCCCGACAGCAGCGGGTCGGAGATCAGGAAAAAGACCGTCGGCACCGCCAGCAGGGCGGCCAGCGCCTTCAGCGCCAGCCCGATGCGTTCGGTGTTGCGGAAACCCAACGCCACCCCGGCGAAGGCCACCGAGGCGCCGAACCGCAGGGCGGCGAGGTACCAGCACAGGGGATTGGGGAAGAAATAGACGTCCACCAGGATCCACAGCGGCGTCAGGATGGCGAAGGTGGCGGCCACCCATCGCACGCGGGAGACGATCAACTGGGCGCGCCGCCGCTGAACCAGCGGGGAGTGTGTCGCCGGGGTGATCAGGTCGTGCAAAAGGTCCAGGCTCATCTCAGCGGTGATCCTGGACTGCGCGGACAGAAGGACGCTTCCAATCCCCATGACGACACACAGGCGACCAAGCGCTCCGGCGCTCGGGGCGCCTCCTCTTTTGTATGGTCATCCTCGGCTTCCTCCGCGGTTCCGACGTTTCGGCGCGTTCCAAGACCCCCCGAGACCGTCGGCTGCCCCACCTCGGCGGACACCCAAGTCCAAGCGATATAGGGGCCAAGCGACGGTTTCAAGAAAAACCGGACCGTGTTTCGACTCATTCAAGGAACTCAACAGCGATCACCCCCACAAACACGGGTCGGACGGCGCCACCATGGCCCCCCGGTAGCGCAGGCCGCCCGGACGATCGTCCTTCAGCATGAGGGGACCGTCCAGATCAACGAAATCGGCGTCACCCGCCAGAAGCAACGCCGGAGCCATGGCCAGCGAGGTCGCCACCATGCAGCCGACCATCACCGTCAATCCCGCCGCCCGCGCCGCCGTCCGCATGCGCAGGGCCTCGGTCAGGCCGCCGGTCTTGTCCAACTTGATGTTGACCGCCTGATAGCGGTCGGCCAAGGCCGCCACGCCGTCGGCGGTATGGGCCGATTCATCGGCGCACAACGGAACCAGGGGAGACACCCCCGCCAGTCCGTCGTCCTGGTCGGCGGGCAGCGGCTGCTCGATCAGGTCGACGCGCATCGCCGCCAGGTCTGGCAGCAGGGCGCGCAACCGGTCCAGCGACCATCCCTCGTTGGCGTCGACGATCAGGGCGGGCGCGGCGGCCGCCGAGCGCACGGCGGCGACGCGCTCCAGGACCTGGTCGTCGCCCACCTTCACCTTGAGCAGGGGCCAGTCGGCGTAGGTCGCCGCCTTGGCCGCCATGGCGGCGGGCGTGTCGATGCCGACCGTCACCGCCGTCGCCACCGCTTCCGGCGCGGCGGTCGCCCCGGTCAGACGCCAGACCGGGGTGGCCGTCTCCTTGGCGGCCAGATCCCAGAGCGCGCAATCCAGGGCATTGCGGGCCGCTCCGGCGGGCAAGAGGTGGTCCAGGGCCTCCCTCGTCAAGCCCTCGCCCAGGCGGGGGGCCAGGGCCTCCAGGGCGGCGCGCACGCCCTCCACGGTTTCCCCATAGCGGGCGTAGGGGACGCATTCGCCGCGCCCGACGGCCTGTCCCCGCCGCAGGGTGACGACGACGACCTCGGCCGCCGTCTTGGAGCCGCGCGAGATGGTGAAGGCCCCGTCGATGGGCCAGCGTTCGGCGGCGACCGTCATCTCCACGGTCAAGACAGCCCCTCCAGGGCATCGACCAGGGCGGCGACGCCGAACCGCACGGGATCGGTGGTGGGCAGGCCGAAGGCGTCCTCCGTCTCGCGCAGGACGCGCCGCGCCTCCGCCTCGTCGAGCTTGGAGGTATTGAAGGCGAAGCCGGTGACCCGCGCCTTGGGATTGGTCAGGCGGGCATGACCCTCGTTGACCCGCACCGTGTCTTCCAGGGTCGGCAAGGTGAAATGCGGCAGGCCGCGCATATGGGGCCGCCCCGGCTCATGGCAGACGATCAGGGCGTCGGCCTGGGCGCCGTGCAGCAGGCCCAGGGACACGCCCGCGTAGGAGGCATGAAAGAGCGATCCCTGGCCTTCCACCAGATCCCAGTGGTCGGGTTCGGCCTCGGGCGCCAGGGATTCCACGGCGCCGGAGATGAAGTCGGCGACCACGGCGTCGACCGAAATGCCGCCGGCGGCGATCAGGATGCCGGTCTGGCCGGTGGCCCGGAAGTCGGCGGCCCAGCCGCGCCGCTTCATCTCGGCTTCCAGGGCGAGGGCGGTATACATCTTGCCGACGGAACAGTCGGTGCCGACGGTCAGGACCCGGCGCCCGCCGCGCGGTGCCCCCGTGCCGACGGTCAAGGCGCCGGAATGGTGGCGCACGTCGGCGATCAGGCGCCCGTGCTCGGCGGCGGCGGCGGCCAGCTCCGGCACGTCGCCCAGCTTCTGGTGCAGCCCGGCGGCGACGTCCATGCCGTTGGCGAGCGCCTCCAGGAGGGTCTCCTTCCACAGCGGCGACACCACGCCGCCCCGATTGGCGACGCCGACGATCAGTGTCCGGGCGCCCCGCGCCGCCGCTTCCTCGATGGTCATGTCTGGCAACCCCAGCGAGGCCCGGCATCCCTCCAAACGCGCTTGCCCTAGGCACCAGTCGGGACGCCATCGCGCCACCCCGGCGGCGGTCTTGGCCGCCAGGTCGTCGGCGGCGTCACCCAGGAACAACAGGTAAGGGGGATGAAGCTGCACCGCTGTCCTCCGCGTCGACATCTGAAAGGGGGGCGCCGGGCGAGGGCGTCCCGTCGTC
>CAZFRK010000366.1:0-2925 GCA_964521375.1 uncultured Rhodobacterales bacterium | reverse complement strand
GGTGTCGCCCTGGGCCAGGGCGTCGGCGACCACGGCGAAGGCGCGGTCGTAGGCGGCGCGGAGCAGGGCCAGATCCGCCGGGCCGTGGCGGTAGCAGACGTTGTGCGTGCCCAGCGTCAGGACACCGCCGGCCAGCATTTCGCGCAGCATCAGGGTCCGAATGGCTTCCTTGCGGGCCGTCGGATGGTCGGCGACCGTGACCGTGGTCCAGGCCGGGCGTCCCTTGATGGCCAGCACCTGACCCAGGTCATGGCGCTCGATGGCGGCGGCGACGTCGGCCTTGATGGTGGCGCCGTTGGCCAGGATGGTGTCGAGGACCGGTTCGCGGTCCATCAGCCCGAGGACGGCCAGACCGGCGGCCAGCGACAGGGTCTCGCCGCCGAAGGTGCCGGAGAAGAAGATGTCCTCCATCTCGCGCATGACGTCCTTGCGACCGACCACGGCGGAGATCGGCATGCCGTTGCCCATGCCCTTGCCGAAGCTGGCGAGGTCGGGGGTCACGCCCAGGGACACCTGGGCGCCGCCACGCGCGTAGCGGAAGCCGGAGACGATCTCGTCGAAGACCAGCAGGGCGCCGTTGCGGTGGGCCATGTCCTTGACCGCCTGCAGGTAGCCCGGCGCCGGTTCGTCGAAGGTGATCGGCTCCATGATGACGGCGGCGACGCCGTCGGGGCGCGCGGCGAAGGCGGCCTCGAGCGCGGCGAGGTCGTTGTAGCCGATGGTCTGGGTCAGGCCGCGCACCGAGCCGGGCACGCCCTTGGACCGCGCGGTGGCGCCGATGTACCAGTCCTGCCAGCCGTGATATCCGCAGGCGATCACGCCGTCGCGCCCGGTGTAGGCGCGGGCCATGCGGATGGCCGCGGAGGTGGCGTCGGTGCCGTTCTTGCCGAAGCGCACCTGCTCGGCGGCGGGAATCAGATCGACCAGCCGCTCGGCCAGTTCGGCTTCCAGGCGGGTCGGCAGGGTGAAGGAAATGCCCCGGCTCAACTGGTCGCGGATGGCCTCGTCCACCACCGGCTCGCTGTAGCCGATGGAGACCGACAGCAGGCCGCAGACCATATCGACGTATTCGTTGCCGTCGACATCCCAGACACGGCCGCCGCGCCCGTGGGTGACATAGAGCGGCGAGGCGCCGGACGGATACTGGAGGTGCGACTTCGAGAACGTCTGGGACCCGACCGGGATGGTCTTCAGGGTGCGCTCCAGCAGCGCCTGGGACCGGTCGAAGGGTCCGTTCCGCTGGCCGTCGGTCGGGGCCAGACCCTGGTAGCTCTCGTTGCGCGGGCGCTGGGGTTGGTGGTTCGCCAGTGCCGGAGTGGCGCGCAGGGTCTCGAGGATGAGGCCCATGCCGGGCGGGCCGTCGTGCTTGGGCAGGGCGTCGACCAGGGCGCGCAGGAAGGTCAGGTCCTCGGGACCGTCCAGGGTCCAGCGATGGCCGCCCAGTCCGGGAACCGGGCACACCAGGCTGCGCACCTGGAAGCGGTCGCGGCGGGCCAGGACGAAGGGCGTGACGTGCTCGCGTTCGGGGCCGCGCTTGGCCTCGGCGTCGGCGACGCGCAGGGCGTCGGCGGTGATCAGCTCGCAGTCCAGGCCGTCGGGCCAGGTGCCGTTGTCGGCGCTGGTCGCGTAGTCGCAGCCGGTGACCCGCCACAGTTGCAGCACCTGGGCGCAGACCTCGGGGTCGAGCAGCGGGCAGTCCGCCGTCAGCCGGAAGGCGGCCTCGGCGCCGGAGGCGTCGACGGCCATGCGGAAGCGGGCCAGGACGTCGTCGAGCGGGCCGCGCACGCAGCGCACGCCCGCCGTCTCGGCCCAGGTGGCGACGGGATCGTCGGCGGCGCCGTCGGAGGTGGCGACGATGACCTCTCCCACGCCGGGGATGGCGCGCGCCGCGTCGACCACCCAGGCGAGGACGGGCTTGGCGCCCAGCGGCTCGAGAACCTTGCCCGGCAGGCGGCTGGACCCCATGCGGGCTTGAATGATGGCGGCGACGGTCATGGCGCGGTGACTCCGGCGAGATGGAGACGGAAAGCGGTGGGGTCGGCCTCGGGCGGCGCGCCGAGAACGGCGTCGGCCAAGGCCTCGGCGTCGAGGACGGGGCGGTTGCGGTCGTCGTAGGTGGCGCGGACGATACGCAGGCGCTGGTCCAGCATCGGGCGCAGGCGGGCGTTGAACTCCGCCAGACCCAGATCGAGAACCACGATGGGGCGGTTGGAACAGCCCGCCGCCCACAGGGTGGTCGACAGGACGACGTCGGTGACGATGACGTCGGCCCACTCCAAGACCTCCTCGAACCGCTTACCGCTGGCCGGGGCGATGGCCGTCATGGGATGCGGGCGACCGCGCATGGCCCCTTCGGGGTGCGGCTGGAGCAAAAGGTCGATGGGCAGGGCGGCCAGGGCGGCGCAGGCGCGCATATGCCAGTCCAGCTTGGCGACGTCGTGAATGCGCGGGGCGCCGCGCTGACGCTGGCCGACGAAGGGGCCGGTCACGTAGAGCACGCGCGGGCGTGCGCGGTCGGCCCGCACCGGCAGGGTCGGCGCCTTGGCGAAGGAGGGATCGCCGCCGCCGCCCGCCACGCGGTTGCCGAAACGCGCGCCCATGGCCTTGGCGCGCGGATCGAAGGCGTCGGCCAGGGCCTGGGTCGGCAGGACGAAGGTTCCGGCGGCGGTCAGCTCCAAGAGGGCGTGGGCGAAGGGCTCATCGACCATGCCGATGGAGCCGCCGTGATCGAAGGAGGTGGTCTCGCCGCCGCGCCGCCGCACTTCCAGGTGCAGGGCGCGGCTGGCCGCCTGGCTGGCGGCGCCCGACCACAGGCGGCGCGGCAGGCGGCGCACGTGGCGCAGCGCGGCCAGGCTATGGTCGGCGTCGTCGAGGATCGCCGTCGCGGCGGTGACGAGTTCCCGGCGCAGCCGTCCGGCGTAAGGC
>CAZFRK010000365.1:0-2934 GCA_964521375.1 uncultured Rhodobacterales bacterium | reverse complement strand
GGTGTCGGCCCCGGCCATCATGGCGACGCGGGCGGCCAGACGGTCGTTGTCGCCGAAGCGGATTTCCTGGGTGGCGACGGTGTCGTTCTCGTTGATGACCGGCACGGCGCCGTAGGACAGCAAGGCCTCCAGGGTCGCCCGCGCGTTGAGGTACCGCCGCCTGTCCTCGGTATCGCCGATGGTCAGAAGGACCTGCGCGGCGGTCACGTCGTGACGGGCCAGGACCTCCTGGTAGGCGTGGGCGAGGCGCCCCTGGCCGGTGGCGGCGGCGGCCTGCTTTTCCTCCAGGCGCAGAACGCCGGGCGTGGTCAGGCCCAGGTGGCGGCGCCCGACGGCGACGGCCCCCGACGAGACGACGATGACGTCCAGGCCGCGCGCCTTCAGGGCCGCCAGATCGTCGGCCACGGACTCCAGCCATTGACGGTGGATTTGGCCGCTGTCCTCATCGACCAGAAGCGCCGACCCGATCTTGACGACGACGCGACGGGCATCGCCCAGGCGCGACACGACGTCCCCGGCGGCCTGGGACGCGGTCATGGCCGCCAGTCTCCCGCCTCTCCCAGCGGCGTCGCCCAGTCGTCGTCGACGGTCGGATCGGTGTCGCCGTCGGACGGCAGGGGAGCCTCGATATGGGCGCGGCCGCGGCCCGACTCCTCGACATGGCGGGCGACGGCGCGCAGCACCTCCGTCAGCTTGTCCTGAGCCACCGACGAACAGTCCAGAACCGGCTTGCCGATGGCCTTTTCCAAGGCGCGGCGCTGCTCGTCCACCAGGTCGGGGATCAGGGCGTCGGTCTTGGACAGGGCGACGACCTCCGGCTTGTCGGCCAGGCCGCCGCCGTATTCCTCCAGCTCGTGGCGGACGACGTGGTAGGCCTCGATCAGGTCCTCCTCGTCCTGGGTGCAGTCGATCAGGTGCAACAGCGCGCCGGTGCGCTCGATATGCCCCAGGAAGCGGTCGCCCAGACCGGCGCCCTCGTGGGCGCCCTCGATCAGGCCGGGAATGTCGGCGATGACGAATTCCGTATCCCCCACGTGGGCGACGCCCAGGTTGGGATGGATGGTGGTGAAGGGATAGTCGCCGATCTTGGGCCGCGCGCGCGTCACCGCCGACAGGAAGGTGGACTTCCCGGCGTTGGGTAGGCCGACCAGACCGGCGTCGGCGATCAGCTTCAGGCGCAGCCACACCCAGGCCTCGCCGCCCGGCTCGCCCGGATTGGCGTTGCGCGGCGCCTGGTTGGTGGAGGTCTTGAAGCGGGCGTTGCCCCAACCGCCGTTGCCGCCGCGCAGCAGGACGACGCGCTGGCCGGGTTCGGTCAGGTCGGCCAAAACCTCCTCCTTGTCCTCGGAGATGATCTGCGTCCCGATCGGCACCTTGATGATCGTGTCCTTGCCGCCACGTCCGGTGCGGTTGCGCCCCGATCCGTCGATGCCGCGCTCGGCCTTGAAGTGCTGCTGATAGCGGAAGTCGATCAGCGTGTTCAGGTTGGCCGCCGCCTCGAAGACGATGTCGCCGCCACGACCGCCGTCGCCGCCGTCCGGGCCGCCGAACTCGATGTACTTCTCGCGCCGGAAGCCGACGCAGCCGTTGCCGCCGTCACCGGCCTTCGCCCAGATTTTCGCCTGATCCAGGAACTTCATGACTCAAACCCAACCTATCTTCGGCGTTCGGGACAGCGGCGCCCGCGTCCCCTGGGATACATCAGGGCGGGACGCCGTTCCAGCACGCGCCTCTCCTGAAATAAAGACGGACGACCTGAAAAGCGACAAACGGAAAGAGGGGGAATGGCCACGCCATTCCCCCTCTTTCGGAACGTCCTCGGCTGGCCGTGTTACTCGGCGGCCTCGGCCGGTTCCACCGACACGAACACACGGTCCTTGAAGCCCTTGTGGAACTTCACGTTACCGTCGACGGTGGCGAAAATGGTGTAGTCCTTGCCCAGGCCCACGCCGGTGCCCGGATGCCACTTGGTGCCGCGCTGACGCACCAGGATGTTGCCGGCGCGAACGACTTCGCCGCCGAACTTCTTCACACCCAGGCGCTTACCGGCCGTATCGCGACCGTTGCGCGAGGAACCACCAGCCTTTTTATGAGCCATGGTCTAAACTCCTTACCCCTATACCGGCCGATCAGCCGGAGATGCCGGTGATCTTGACCAGCGTCTGCTGCTGACGGTGGCCGTGCTTGCGGCGGTAATTCTGGCGACGCTTCTTCTTGAAGACGATCACCTTGTCCGTCTTGAACTGGTCGAGGATCTCGCCCGTGACGGACGCGCCGTCGACGACCGGGGCGCCGACCTTGTCGCCCACCATGAGCACCTGGTCGAAGGCAACGGCGGCGCCGGTCTCGCCATCCAGCTTTTCGACCGCGATCACGTCGTTTTCGGCGACCTTGTACTGCTTGCCACCGGTCTTGATGACTGCGAACATCGTCTGAAACCTTAATCGAACGAAACAGGCGGCCGCCAAGGCCGAAAGCCTCGCGGTCCGCGTCGAATGAGGGCGGAATAATACTGAGAGGCTTCGCCCCGTCAAGGGAAAAGGGCGAGAATTTTCGACTCTTTTCCAAGCCCTTGCCGCGCCCCCTTGAATCCAACCCTCAAGGGACGGCGACGACGGTATGATAGCGCCCGCGCGCGCCCGTGAAAAGCCCTGTTGCGCGCCGCGCGGCCTTGCGCTATGGTCCGCCCCTCTCAAGCCCCGGGGCGGGTCAAACCGCCCAGATTGAGACCTGCGGAGAGGTGCCGGAGCGGTCGAACGGGGCGGTCTCGAAAACCGTTGTCCCTTCACGGGGACCGTGGGTTCGAATCCCACCCTCTCCGCCATTTTCCTGTTGAATGACGTGTTGACGCACAGCCCGCCCGGTCCTCCGGGCGGGCTGTGGCGGCGTCAGGCCTTCAGGGCCTTCATGAAGGCGCCGAAATGGGGCGCCAGA
>CAZFRK010000364.1:0-2939 GCA_964521375.1 uncultured Rhodobacterales bacterium | reverse complement strand
TCCCTCTGCCAGACCCCGATCCTGAACCTATACCGACAACGGTAAGTGAGGGCTACACTCTCAACACATACACGTACACTATGTCTATGACGGGCGGCGATACGCAGATGATCAGCGTATCGCACGGTGCGGCATACGGAAGTGCCCTCACCCTTTCCGAGAGTGGCACCGCAACTATTTATAGCGGCACGCCGATGATGTATTTTTATGACCAAATGGGGTCTTTGGACCCTGTAGCCATCGCTTGGACGGCGACGCTAGAGCTAGACTCGCCTACGGCATCTTATAGCGGATTTTCAAAGAGCGATACACCCTCCGCATATGCAAAAATAGACGTGAGCGGTAAAAATGTCGGGGATACCGTCTCGTATACGGATGATGTCGGCACCGTGAATATCACCCTCACGCAAGATCATATAGACGAGGGCTATGTGCTTGTTACTTTGGCGGGTGCGGCACCGACTTTTTCCACATCCGAACCGCACGAACTTGGTGCGAGCAATATTGCATTTATAAGAGATTCTAAAAATGAATTTTTTACTTTTGTTAGCGATTCGATGCGGGTGATATATGATGCCCCTAGCCATACGGTCGCACAATACACCTCTCTAGACTTTGATGCTTTCGGCAAACAAGCCGCCGCCGCATCACTCCCAAGCTCGGGCGTAGAGCTCTACATACAGCCCGAAGTACAAGGGGCGATGAGTACGTATGAAAAAAGATTTGCTTTGATAGACTATGCCACGGGACAGGTGCTTTCACCGTTTGTAGATATGTCTACCAAAGGGCTATACTCCGGAAATATCGCCGCCGATGCAGACGGCTTTGCCGCGATAGACGGGTATTATTACTATCCGACGGATGCGATGAATCCCGAAGAAATCGCGAGAGCTTCTTTTAGCGGGATGGTGTACGGCTCGGAGTATCAAGGACTTTTTTTAGGCACCGAGATGCTGCAAGATAATTCGTTTAATTTCTTAGCGGGGTATAGGGCGACAGAGGCTATGCTCACTAGCAACGACGTAGAGGTAAATAAACTAAGCGGCTTTATAGGGGTCAGGAAAGAGGATATGGGGATTTGGGAGGATGTGTATTACGGCTCGACGAATACGGCGAATTTCTATGAGATAGAGACGCCCGATGGAGCCTCAACGGGTACGAACTCTCGCATCGTCGCCCAAAATAGCTTTGCCGCGGGAGGCAAAACGTATACGCCCGTCTTCAATTACGGCTATTACCTACCGAACTCTCTAGCTACCGATTATAAAGAGTATCACACTATCGACAATATGTTTATCAATCTCAAATCGTTCTTCGGTGAGACGTTTGATATAGAGGGTGATATATACCATATGAGCGACTACTACGGCGATTTTTTCGTCAGAGATATGATAGGGGTGGGAGTAGACGGCTCGGATACCTATCTCTATGAGATGGCACAAGTGACGGGCGAGAAGACAAGCTTTAGCGACCTCCCTACCCTATTTAGCGGTGAGCTATCCTCGGAAGATTTTTATAGTATCAATCCGGCGGGAGACTACGGAAGCTATCAGACCGCATACGCAAGCAGTGACGCTTTGGGTTATGAAGCGTTTAAGAGCGTAAAATACATTATGCCCTACGTAGATGTCTACTACGATAGCGGTATGAGCGAGTACCGTCAAGCAGTAAACGGCGATTTTATGCAGCTGAATCTTGAAAGTAAAAAATTCTTTACCGTGGGCGGATACGATCCCGACATCGCCGCAAATAACGGTAACAACTGGTTTAATCCCGAACTTTTTGTGGTAATCGGTAGCGTCACGGAGGATAGTAGCGGTAATGCCGTGTTGGATGGCGATTTGGTAGAGTTTGACATAGACCACGACTATGACATAGACACATTTACCCACACCTATACATCCGAACTCACGAGCGAGGATATTTCGGGGAATCTTTACGGTGAGCACTATTCGGGTGTCTTATTGCAAGGGAGTGATGGATACGGCTACGGCTTTAGCGTGGTAGAATCTAGTCCATTGACACCGCAAGCCGAAGATTCGTACGAGACGTTTGGAAGCGGCACGACGCTCACGGGGTATAGTATCGGCTTTACCCCAAACGGGGAGTTTTACGCGGGGAGCGTAGCCCTCTCCAAAGATGCCTCGGATAATGTGGACGCTACTATATCTTTGAGCCAAAAATATGTCGGCGGCACTCCGAGCGCGTACAGCGATACTTTGACATTAGATGGGGCGAACGCTTACATAGACGACTATAATTTTGCCGTAATGGATTCGAGTAAAAGTGCCGTATTGGTGACCAATATCGAAAACGAAATGGCGGCAGGTACTATCCTAAAAGAGTATTCCACATGGGGATATTGGGCGGCAGACCTAGATTCGTCGGCTGCGCAGTTGCTCACGACTCCCTCTTTTTGGGTAGCGGGGGCGCTTACAGACGTAGATGATATACTAAGTCAGGCAAATGGCGTACCTGCGACCGCCACTTATAGCGGAGAAGCGCACGGCTACGTCATCACGCAAAATCTCGGTATCTTGGCGAGCAACGGCTCTGTTTCGATGGACATTGCTTTTGGTGCGAGTGTGATTATAAGCAACGGCTCTATCGGGCAGAGCTGGAGTACCGATGACATTGGCTCTACCGAAGCAATTTCCGCTAGCTTCAGCGGTACTTTCACGGGAAACACTTTTTCAAATCTCGGACTAAGCGGTGGTGGAGTGAGCGGCACTGTTAGCGGAAGCATATACGGCGCCGGAGCGGAGAGTGTAGGAGGAGTATTTATGATGAGCGGGGACGGCAGTGCGACAACAACATCAGGTACTGTTCAAGCCGCGGGTATCTTTAATGCGGGACGATAAATTTATCCCCCATAACACCCTCCTTAGATTATGCGACGCCTAGTCGCATAATCTAATCCCTTTTTCTCAATCCTTTTT